>CALJLX010000054.1 GCA_937982495.1 uncultured Desulfuromonas sp. | reverse complement strand
CAAGAAAAAAGCCCCC
The DNA here is from genome assembly GCA_937982495.1 of uncultured Desulfuromonas sp. Taxonomy (GTDB): domain Bacteria; phylum Desulfobacterota; class Desulfuromonadia; order Desulfuromonadales; family Trichloromonadaceae; genus Trichloromonas. The sequence goes on along the minus strand of CALJLX010000054.1, from coordinate 4,671 downwards.
GCGAACAGTCGCGGGGGCTTTTTTCTTAACAGGCGTGGCGGATCGGTAATCAGATACGCCGCACGTTATTGGATTGAGGACCTTTCTGGCCCTGGGTGACTTCGAAGCTCACGCGATCGCCTTCGGCGAGGGATTTGAAGCCGTCGCTCTGAATCGCGGAGAAATGCACGAAAACGTCCGGCCCGTTATCCTGCTCGATGAAACCGAAACCCTTCGCGTCGTTGAACCACTTTACCGTACCTTCTGCCATGATTTTCTCCATCCTTGACGCTCCTCATCGGGAGGCGTACATGTCGCGCGATCATTCGCCCTGAAAGCAAAAAACGCAGCCCAAGAAGGGTCTGCGTGTTTTATTCCGAAGCGACACCTCGTCGTTTCGGTGGACCAAAAACCTGCGCGAACTTTCCTAAGTGGTTGAACAGTAGCACGCTCATCAAATAAAACACAACCCTTTTTCCGGCAATCTCCGAAAAAAAGACGATATTTATCCCTCCACTCCGGAAACCACCTCCGGCTTCACCACGGCCCGGCGATACCAGGCGGTGAACTCTTCGGTCGCGAGGGGGCGGCTGAAATAATACCCTTGCCCGCGATAGCAGCCCTTTTCCTGGAGGAAGGCCATCTGCTCGGGAGCCTCGACCCCTTCGGCGATGACTTCCAACCCCATGCTGCGGGCCAGGGCGATGACCGAGGTGGCGATGGCGGCGTCATTGTGGTCGGTGGTGATGTCGCGCACGAAGGACTGGTCGATCTTCAGGGTCGAAACCGGCAGCCGTTTAAGATAGCTCAGGGAGGAATAGCCGGTGCCGAAGTCGTCGATGGCCAGGCGCACGCCCATGGCGTTAAGCTCTTGAAGGATCCGGATAACCGCGTCGATATCGTACATGATGGAACTTTCGGTGATTTCCAACTCCAGCCAGGCGGGATCGAGCCCAGTATCCTCAAGAATCCGGGTGACCGTCCGCACCAGCTCGATCTGCCGGAACTGCCGCGCCGAAATATTGACGGAGACGCGAATCGGCGGCAGGCCCATCTCCTGCCAGGCGCGATTCTGGGCGCAGGCGGTGCGCAGCACCCAGGCGCCGATGGGCAAAATCAGCCCCGAATCCTCGGCCAGGGGGATGAAATCGCCGGGGGGTACCATCCCCTGCTCGGGATGGCGCCAACGCACCAGCGCCTCCATGCCGACCAGGGCGCCGCTGGCCATGTGCACCTGCGGCTGGTAGTAGAGAACCAGTTGCTCCTCGTCCAGGGCCTTGCGCAGTTCCGTTTCCAGCATCAGCAGTTCGCCGGCGCGGAAGTTCATATCCGGGGTATAGAACTGGAAATTGTTACGCCCCTGCTCCTTGGCCCGGTACATGGCGACATCGGCGGCCTTCATCAGACCGTCGGCGTCCTCACCGTCGGCCGGGACAAGAGCGATGCCGATGCTGGTGGTGACATGCAGGACATGTGGAGCAATAGCGATGGGCGGCGGCAGGGAATGGAGGATTTTTTCGGCGATATGGGCGATATCCTTGAGTTCGCGCAGATTTTCGAGAAGGATGACGAATTCGTCGCCGCCGAAACGGGCGACCAGGTCGGATTTGCGGGTACAAGCGCCGAGCCGGGCGGAAACCTCCCGCAGCACCTGGTCGCCGATTTCGTGTCCCAAGGAATCGTTGATGGTCTTGAAACGGTCGAGATCGAGAAAGAGAATGGCCGCCATCCGCCCGGAGCGCTGGGTTTCGGCGATTGCCCGTCGCAGGTGGCTGTGAAAAAGCACCCGGTTGGGCAAGCCGGTGACCTGGTCATGATGGGCGATGTACTGTAGACGCTCTTCGTTGCGCCGCAGACTTTCCTCGACGGCAATACGGTCGGTGATTTCGGAAAGAGTGCCGATATAGCCGATCGTCTCCCCCGCCTCGTCCCGTTCGGGCACCGCCTCCCCCATGACCCAGGCCAACGAACCGTTCCCGCGATCGAAACGAAAGTCCTCCTTAAAGGGGAAATGGGCTTCGCAGGCATAGCGCCAGGCTGCTTCGACCCGTGGCCGATCCTCGTAATGAACGGCGGCGAGCCAGCCGTCCCCCAGGGCCGACTCCTGGGGCATCCCGAGCATATCGAGGCCACGCCGGTTGATATAGGAGCACTTCCCACCCCGGTCGGCGTAGAAGATGCCGACCGGCGAATGCTCCACCAGGGTCCGGTGCCGACGCTCCAACCGCTGAAGGATCTTGCGGGTTTCCTGATAATCGGTGAGGTCGAGAATACTTACCGGCACCTGGCTCCAGGCCTCTTCGCCATGGGGGATCGGCAGCGAAATGAAAGTCGTCAAACGGGTGCCGTCGAGAGCGCGCATGACGACCTCGCCGCTGAAGCTCTCCGCCCCTTCCCACAGGGCACAGAGCGCTTCGACCACCACCGGCAGGGATTCCGCGACGAAGGTGCGCGGCAAGGCGGCGATCAGTTCCTTTTTACCGGGGGCGCGGAAAATCCTGAGACTGGCTTCATTGACGTCGTTGACCTGAATTTCCCCGGCCAACTCCATAACTTTCTGCGGATTTTCCGCCAGAAACGCACGCAGATCGGCAATCCCCTCGGCACGCAACGCTGCCAAAGCCCGCCGCACTCCGCGCAGGTCCTCATCCCAGATGGAGACGGCGGCCTCCTCGAAGAGGCCCCGATAGCGCGCCATATGGCCTTGCGCCGCGATCTCGGCCCGCTGGCGCTCGGCGATTTCGCGCTGCAGCTCCTCGCCGCGAAGAACCAGCTCCTGGGTTTTACGCCGGACCTGGAAGCGAGTCGCCAGCGCGACCCCGGCGAGCAGCACCAGCACCCCCGCCGCGCCGACCGCCGTCGGTAACAGCCAGACGGGCAGAGTCGCCACGGGCTCTTCCTTGATCCAGCGGGCCAGGCTGCGATAGTAGAGGGAATCGGGCTCGGCCTTCAGCGCCGCGAGCCGACGGTCGACCGTGTGCCGCAGGGATTCGTCGGATTCCAGGGAAAAGACGAAACGCAACTCGATGGGACTGACCAGGATCGGACTTTTTTTAAAACGATAGTCGCCGGCATGGCGATCGAGAAAAAAGCGATTGGCCAGGGCGACGTCGGCACGACCCTCAAGAACCGCCGGCAGAAGCTCGGACATGTCGGAGACTTCAAGGAAATTCACTTCGATTTCCAGCCTCCGCGCCAGCTCCCGCAAACCATTGGGGCCGGTGGCGAAGATGCTGCTCGGAACAATCGCCACGGTCTTCCCTTGCAGATCGAGAATCGAATCGATTCTGATCCCCGGCCTGGCCAGCAGCTGCCCCCAGTTGGAAAGGACCGATTCTCGGGAAAAATCGTAAAGCCAGTCGCGCTCCTCGCTGTAGCCGATGCCGGTGACCAGATCGACCGTCCCCTCCCCAAGCCAGGCGAAGCAGTCGGAAAAGGTTCCGGGCCGATACTCGAGGAGCCAACCCTCGCGCCGGGCGATCTCCTCCAAGAGCTCGGGGAAAATCCCCCGGGCCTGCCGGGACTCGCGATCCCAGGCCGCCATCGGCAGGTTGTCGAAGATCCCGACGCGAACCGTGCGGGCGGCTTCGGCGAAATCCGGCGCGACAAACACCAGCAGCAATAGGATTAATCCGCGGAGGAGCATGAAAGTAACCCTGTCATCCTTTTGACGTTTCATGAAAAAAACCGACCCTTCACGGGCTACATGCAAGAATCGTTCATTTTCTCTCCCTTCTGTCGTCCCTGGCCGGAAAATCTCTCCAGGGGGATGAAAGCCGTTCGCAAATCAGTTATGCTTTCCGAGCACATACCGTGCCGCCGGCGCGCCCCAAGGAAAAAGATCATGACCGCCACTCCGCCCTCCTCCCCTTCGCCCACGCTGCTGGCGGCGGTTCGCCAGTTCAACGAAGGCGCCTACTTTCTCTGCCACGAAACCCTGGAAATCCTCTGGCAGGATGAACCCGGCCCGATCCGCGCCGTCTATCAGGGAGTATTGCAGATCGGCATCGGCCTGCTGCACTGGCAGCGGGGCAATCACCGAGGCGCCCGCATCCTCCTGGCCCGCGGCAAAGAACTCCTGCGCCCCTTTCTCCCCGCGGCCCTGGGCCTTGACCTGGCCGGGCTGAGCGCCGCCGTGACGGACCTGATCGAACTACTGGACACCCCCGGCGGACCGCCGTCCCTTGCCGACGATCGCCGCCCGCGCCTGCATCCGGCCGCCGTCACTCCCGGGACGGAATGAACCGGTACTTATTGGGCCGACAGGGTGGACAAGTCTCGACAGCCCGGTATAATGAGAGCGATTTTCGGCCTTCAATGGGATAAAACATGAACGGCGGGAGTTGACATGCGCTTTGAACAGACCCGCGATGCGCTGCTGCATGTGGAACGTTTTCACCGACTCGCGGAACAACTCTATGCCGAGTTGCCGGCACAGACCGAAGGACGCGTCGTCATGCTCCTCGACTATCTGCGCCGCCACGAGGCGAAACAGGCCGACAACCTGCGCGGCGCGATCGGCGACCTCCCCCCCCGGGTGCTGAACGGCTGGTTCAAGTACAGTCACGACCAGGACATTCTTGCTCCCCTCGACAAAGCCCGCCTGCAACCCCCGAAAAATTTCGATGAAGCCTTCGATCTCGCCTTCCGCCTGGATGAAAAGCTGCTGGTTTTCTACCAGGAGATGATCGA
>CALJLX010000053.1 GCA_937982495.1 uncultured Desulfuromonas sp. | reverse complement strand
GCTGCGACGTACCTTCCGGTACGCCTCGCTCCTCGAATTTCGGGCGCCTTGCATCTGGGCATTTTTGATCAGCCTTAAGCCACGGGTGGGTTTCGCCTCACCCCTCACCCCTCACGTTTTTTCACCCTTTCGCGCCGGACGGCGTCAGGAATTTTCGCCATGAACAGAATGCTTTCGGCCGCTCTGGCCGCACTCATGATCCTCGCCACGTCGGTCGGCGCGGCCCGGGCTTTCGATCCCACCGAATACCGCATGGCCGAGCGCCCCCTGTTTGCCCTGGGGATCGGGGTTGATTACGAAACCGGCGACTACGGCACCGGCAGCGACAGCGATTTCGTTTCCGTCCCCCTCTATATCGATTTCTATCCCAGCGAGCGCCTCGATTTCGAGCTGATCATCCCCTACGTCTATCAGTCCCTGGAGGACGGCGACGTGTCGACGGTGGTCTACCGCACTTCCGGTGGGGCCCCCGCCGGGGCGATGCGCGGCCGAAGGGCGACCAGCACGGGGTCGACGACGACCACCACGACCACCACGGAGAGTCGCGACCGGTCCGAGAGCGGCTTGGGGGACATCAGCCTGACCGCCGGCTATGTGCTGGTCGCGGAAAATTCGGGGACGCCCCAGGTCCGGCCGACCTTCTACCTCAAGTTCCCCACGGCGGACGAGGACAAGGGGCTCGGCACCGGCGAGTTCGATTTCGGTCCCGGCCTGACCCTCGCCAAATGGCTGGGGGACTGGCATCTCTTCGCCGAAGGGGTTTACGTCGTGCAGGGGGATTCGGATCTGTACGATAGCCAGGATTATTTCCGTTACAACGGCGGCCTCGGTTATCAGCTCAACGACGGCCTCTACGGCGCCGTCCAGGCCGTGGGCGCCACCGCTCCCGCCGACGGCGCCGACGAAGCTCTGGAAGGGCGCCTCAAACTGGTCTGGCGCCCGGTCGCGGATGTGGCCTTCGAAGGCTATGTCGGCACCGGCCTGTCGGACGGCAGCGCCGATTTTACCTCCAGCCTGGCGGTTTTCTTCGACTTCTGACCAAAAAGGGGGGGGCGCCTTTCGGCGTCCCCCCGATTCCGTCTCACCTTTTCCCTCCCCTGCCACGCCCCCCGCTGTCTTCATCCATCGACGATAACCTGCCCCAGTTGCGTTTCCGGAATCAGTTGCCGCTCCAGAAGCGCGCTTTTGAAGCGCTCCGTGATATCGCTCGCCAGCAGTCGTTCGAAACGGATATCGAGAACGTAGGCCTTGATCGTCAGGCGGGTCAAAAATGTCCGGTCGAAGCGGTCTTCGATCAGTACCCGGATCGGCTTTTTGAGGTAGACGTAGGGGGAGCTGCTCGCCGATTCATGGGCCAGATTCCGCACCAGGGTGAGATCGAGATGGGCGGGAAGGGTGAATTGAACCTCGACCATTTCATCGAGGGCGCCCGAGTTGGAGTTGGAGACGGCCTGCCCCAGCACCAGGGCGTTGGGCAGGGTCACGGTGCTGTCGCCGAAGGTCTGCACGCGGATCGAGCGCAGGCCGATATTGGTCACCTCCCCGTAGTGGTCGCCGACCTGGATCATGTCGCCGACCCGGAAAGGGCGGTCTAAGAGGATCAGAATCCCGGCGATGACGTTCTTGATCAGATCCTGGGCGCCCAGGCCGAGGGCCAGGCCGGCCGAGGCGCTGATGGCGATGAGGGTGTTCATCGGCGGGTTGAAGACGGCGAAGATGATGAAGACGACGGCGCCGATCCAGATCAGCAGGCGCAGGACGGGAAAAACGCTGGCGATGAAGAGCCGATGCCGGCCGAATTTTTTTTGCAGCCGTTCCGCACCCAGCCGCATCAGGGAAACAAAAAGCCAGGTGGCGGCAAAACAAACGATCGCCAGCAAAAGTCGCCCCGGGGAGAACTGATGGAGAAGGTTCTGAATGGTTTCTTCCGGCATGGTCTTTTTTCCGTTCAATAAAGGATATTCATGGCTTCCAGCGTTTTGACGACCGGGGTGTAGTAGACGGGATTGAGCCGATAACGGACTTGTCCCGCCGCGCCCTTCGCGGGCTCGGTCAGCAACAATCCGAGGCTCGCCAGGTATTCCAGGCGCAGGCGGCCGGTCAGGGGATCGCAGTGGAAGATGCGCTGGTGTTCCTCGGCCGAAAGTCCGCCGTGACCGAGAACTTCCGCCAGGGTGAAACGCTGGTCGCCGTCCAGTTCCCGAAGAAAGGAGAAGTCGATCTTCCCCAGGGGGCAGGCGCGAAAGCTCTCGGTTTCGGCATCGTAGTCGAGGCAGAGAAGCCAGTAATGGAAGGCCGCGTCGAGGTTGCCGCCGCTGGCCGCGAAGAGTTCGCGGAAGAAACGGTTTTCCCGCTCGCGCCCGTCGTCGGCGCCGGCCCTGATCTCCTTCCCGTTTCCGCCACCGGCAAAGGTCAGGGGATAGCCGGAGATGCGCTGGCGCAGCAGCAGAACCTGGCGGATCTCCTGCTGCCCGGCGAGCAAGGTCGAAATCTGGTGGGTGAAGAAGCGGTTGATCCGGTACTGGTAGTCGAGGCGTTCCCAGGGGACTTTACGAAAGGTGACCAGCCAGAGAAAATGTCGGCGGGTGGCCAGCAGCAGATAGCAGAAAGCCTCCACCGCGCGGCCTCCTCCCACCACCCGCAAGGCCAGGTTGTGCCCACCCTCGACCAGCACCATCCCTTTCGGTCGGGTCAGCATCTCCCCGATCAGTTCGTCGAGGGTGGCAAGGGGTTTTTTGATGTCGAATCCCTGCCGGAACAGTTCGATGACATCCTCCGGGGATTGCAGTCGCCGATCGATTTCCAGCCGCCGCAGTTCCCCCTGGGCGCCGTATTCGCTGGCGAAACAGTTGGCCAGCGAGGTCTTGCCGCTGCCCTCCGGGCCGATCACCGCCAGGCTGCATGCCTGCCCCTGTTCCCAGCGGGAGAAGAGGTCATCCAGCACCTCCAGTTCCTCTTCGCGGGCGACGAGGAACTCCCGATTTTTCAGGGGGCCGAGGGTGAAGAGCCGCCGATGCAGGGGGGGGAAGGTTTCGCTGCGGCGCAGCACTTCCCGGGCGGAGGGCAAGTCGGTGAGGCTCAGGAGTTTCTCCTGCGGGGCCGCTTCCTTTTGCAGAACCTCCTGCAGGCCGCCGAACATTTTTTGTGTAGCGGCGCGCAGGAGGGAGGTCTTTTCGCGGTCGGAGATGTCGAGATAGCGGTGGAGCGCCTCTTCCCCCCGGCGCTTGAGCCCCTCGCTCAGATCCCGCCAGGGGCGGGAACCGGAATATTCCCCCCGAGCCAGCTTTTGGCCGCAGACTTCCAGGCGTTTGTCCAGTCCGGCCCAGTAGTCGTCCAGGGG
>CALJLX010000052.1 GCA_937982495.1 uncultured Desulfuromonas sp. | reverse complement strand
TCAAGCTCGCTGCCAAGCTGCTAGTCACGGCCTGGACGCTGATGAAGCGCAAAGAGAATTTCAACCCTTCCTGCTTCAATGGGTAGATAACCCGGAAGCAGGCAGTTGGCGAGATGAGCCCGATTAAGAGCGTTGAGGCATAGACCTCGGGAGGGACAAAACTGGGCCTCTCACTGAATCTTGAAGCTTGGATAAGGAATGATGGACGGCCCCGTTCCCGATGCGGGCGGGGGATGTCGAATACTTGTAACGATTAAGCTCGAGATTCGCCGTAAGTGAGAAATTCGCCATTCAAAAGACCAAGGCGGAAGTGCGTCCGAAAACCGTCAGAATTCGCAAGTATCTGTTTTTAAATTGGAATTGTTTTTTCTTGACAGGTGGAATATAGAATGTCCCCTTATGCCACTTACAAAAAGCCCCCGCCGGCTTCGGCAGGGGCTTTTTGGATTATAACGGCTCGCAGTCTCGGTCGTTGTCAAGGAAGTTGTCGCATTTTCATGCGGCGTTTTGTTTGAGCAGAAGTCGATCTTGGGACGACTTCTGGAGATTCAGGGTGACCACTGCGGGTCGGCTCCAGTTTCGGCAGTCGCCTGACCAGCGTTCGGGACGACTGGCTTTAGCCGCTGCGTAGAGCGCCGTTCTCTGACGCAATATTTCCTGGTCCTCGCCCCGGTGGCGCTGGCCCGGGGTGACGAATTTCAGGGCGCTGTGGCGATGCTGCTCGTTGTACCATTGTTCGAATCCGGCTACCCACTGACGCGCCTGATCCAAAGTGTCGAAGGGTTTGTCCGGAAAGCTGGGATGATATTTCACGGTCTTGAACAGCGCCTCGGAATAGGGATTGTCATTGCTGACCGAGGGGCGGCTGAAGGAGGGGACGACACCGAGCCGCTGCAGGGTGGCCAGCATGGTCGCTCCCTTCATCGGAGAGCCGTTGTCGGAATGCAGCCGCAGCAGTTGACCGGTAACCCCTTCGCGCAGGTACGCTTTACGGAAAACCGCAGCTGCATGCTCGGCCGATTCCTCGGCGAAGACCTCCCATCCGACGATCTTGCGGCTGAACAGATCCATGATCAGGTAGAGATAGAAATACCGGCCCTTCACCGTGGTGCCCAGGTAGGTAATGTCCCAGCTCCAGAGCTGATTGGGCCCCGTGGCCACCAATTCCGGGGGGCGAGAGTGGGTCGGCGCCTTGGCTTTACCACGACGGGCCAGTTGCTTCTCTTCGCGCAAGATCCGGTAAAAGCTCGATTCCGAGGCCAGATAGCGGCCTTGGTCGGCGAGTTTCGGTATGATCTGGTTGGGGGGCAAATGGGCGAACTGCGGGGCATTGGCGGTCGTCAGGATCTCGGCCCGCTCCGCCTCGGCGAGTTTGTTCGCCGGCACCCGACCCTGCGCCGCCGCCTTGCGGCCATCGGTCTTCACCGTACCGCCCTGTCGCCAGCGCTGCACGGTTCGGGGCGAAAGTTCAAGAACCTTGCAGACTTCAGCCAGGCGCGCACCGGCGGCGCAGCTCTCATGGATCAAGGTAATCACTTTTTGGCGCTCTTGGAGGTCGATTTTTCGTCCTCGGTGCCCCCCCAGAGCGCCTGAACCTTTTTTTCGAGCACCAGCAGCGCCGCCGCCTCGGCCAAGGCTCTGTCTTTGCGATGAAGTTCACTCTGGAGCTGTTTGATCGTCTTGGCCTGTTGCTGCAACTGCTCGCGCTCGAACTTGCCGGCCGATGGGCTCGCACCCTGGATAAAACCGGCCTTCCATTGGACGATCTGCTCCGGGTAGAGCCCCTTGCGGCGGCAGTATTCGCCCAGCTCCAACTCGTTGAGGCTAGCGGTTTCCAACAGGATGGCGAATCTCTCTTCGCTGCTGAAGCCGCCACTCGACCGCGCTTGGTCCGGCCCTACACCGCTCCGACCGCGGGCCTTGAGGCGCCAGCAGTACAAGGTGTCTTTCGGGATCCCGGTCTCTTTCGCCAAAGCGGAGACGCTGGCGTTCTGAGGAGGCAGCATCCGGGCGATGAGGCTCGTCTTTAACTCTTCAGAATAGTGAGTCATACAATTTCACTTTCGGCCCCTCGGGTTTCACTCAAAGGCTCTCAAAGAGAGGCGACATCTATCCTGACACAGGGGGGTAAAGAAATGCTTTGTCCCGCTGATACGCTAAAAGAACTTCGAGGGTGGAAACCTCGTGGTGTTGTTGCTGTGTTCACTGGCTGGCGTATTCAGGGACGAAAAAATGGCCGAAGTGAAGCGTACCTTGCCCGTGCTATCGGAGAACGCGACCGGATCGCCGGAGGCTGCCCCCTGGGCGGCGCTCGAGCGTCTCGATCTGCTGCTGGCGGAGGCGGCGCGGAGCGCGGAGGTCGTTTACGGGGTCGGGTTTGACGAAGACCGTTTTCGCGGCCTGCACCTCGATGCCGGAGAGGTCGGGCGGTTGCTCGATCGGATGCCGGGACTCCCGCCCCTGGCTAATGGCCGCACCCGTTCCGTTCCGCTGCTCGATGAAAAGGATCAGCGCTTTGTCGCCCTCGGCCAACGCTTCGGATTGGCGGCGCTGGAGCTGGACATCCTGCTGGTGGCCCTGGCGCCGGAGATAGATCCCCGTTACGAACGACTCTATGCCTATCTGCAGGACGACGTC
>CALJLX010000051.1 GCA_937982495.1 uncultured Desulfuromonas sp. | reverse complement strand
GCCCCGAGCATTTCCCGCAGCATCCGCGCCTGCCCGGAGAGTTCCTCCGCCGCGGCGGCGCTCTCCTCGGCGGTGGCGGTATTCTTCTGGTTGACCTGATCGACCTGGCTCAGGCCGAGATTGACCTGAGCGATTCCCTGGGCCTGTTCGTTGGCGGCGGCGGCGATTTCCGCCACCAGATCGGTGACCTTGCCCACGCCCTGAACGATCTGGCGTAACGATTCGGCGGTGCGGTCGGCGATCTGCGCCCCCGACTCCACTTTCTTCACCGAGCCCTCGATCAGTTCCGTCGTTTCCTGGGCGGCCTTGGCGCTGCGTGCCGCCAGGTTGCGCACCTCCTCGGCGACCACCGCGAAACCTTTGCCGTGCTGACCGGCGCGGGCCGCCTCTACCGCCGCGTTCAGGGCGAGCAGGTTGGTCTGGAAGGCGATCTCGTCGATGACCTTGATGATCTTCGAGATGCTCTGACTCGACCGGTTGATCTCGTCCATCGCGGCGATCATCTCCGCCATCCGCGCATCCCCTCCTTGCGCCGCCTGCCGCGCCTGATTGGCCAACTGATTGGCCTGGGTGGCATTTTCCGCGCTCAGCCGGGTCTGGGAAGCCATTTCCGTCATCGAGGCGGTAATCTGCTCCAGGGAACTGGCCGATTCGGTGGCGGCGCTGGAGAGATCCTGGCTGGAATCGGCGACCTGGCCGCTGCCGGCGGCGATCTGTTCGCCGGTGGAGAGAATCCGGGCCAGGGTGCGGTTGAGGTCATCTCCGACCTTGCGCAGGCTGCCGCGCATGACATCGGCCTCATCCCGGGGATGAACCTCGAAGGTCAGATCCCCCCGCGCCAGCCGTTCAAGCACCGCCACCACCTCCTGCTGCAAACTCACCGCCAGGGCGTCCATGGCCCGGGCGGTATCGCCGATTTCATCGTTTTGGGTCATGTTCAGGGGCCGCACCGGATGCCCCTGGGCCATCTCCTCCATCATCCCCTTGAGGCGCAGCAGCGGCCGGCGCACCTGCTTGCCGACCAGCCAGAAGACCCCGAGGCAAGCGATCAGCAACCCGCCGATGCCGGAAGCCAGACCGGTCAGGATGCTCCGCCCGCGCGCCGAGGAAATCGCCCCGTGCAGATCGTCGGCGGCCTGATGCAGGGCCTTGAGATCGTAGCGGACGTAGAGCACGCCGGAGACCTCGCCGCGTTTGGCTCGGGTGTGGCAGCGCAGGCAGTCGGCCTCCATCAGGTGGGCCTCGGCCAGGACCAGGGAATCCCCCTGTTCCCGCTCGGAGAGTTGCCCCCCCTTGCCCGCGGCCTCGGCGAAAACCGCGCCGTCGAAGGGCTGCTTGACCCGCTCGGGCAGACTGGAATAGGCGATTTTCCCCTGCGGATCGGTCAACCCGATCTCCTGCACCCCCGGCAGCTTGCCGAGATCGCCGATGAGCAGCTGGAAGGCCTCCATCTCCCCCCGCTCCAGGGAGCCCCGCGCACCCAACTCGGAGCTGCGGAAGACGCTGTGCGCCCGATCATACACGGCCTTTTTCAGGGCGGCGATGGACGCCTCGGAGGTATCGCCCAGCACGCTGATGGTCTGGGCCATGCCGATCCAGGTGGAAACGCCGAAGGCCACCGCCAGCAGCAGAGCCAGAACGGCACCGACCTTGAGTTGGATATTCATCTTCACCGCAAGTTCCTCCTGGTTTCGGGTCAGGCCTTTTCCGCCTCTTCATTGAGGCGGTAAAAAGCGAATTCCGGGTCGCGGGCGAATTCGGGACGGGCGCAGCCGATACAGACCGCCCGAGCGCGGATGCACCAATTGACGCCGCCGTTCCAACCGCGATTGGAGCAGTCGGCATGGGTCACCACCCCCTGGCAGCCGAGTTTGAAGAGACAGCCCGCCTCCCCCGGCTGCTGGGCGAATTTCTGCGCCTGATACTGGGCAAAATAGGGACATTGCTCGTGCAGCAAGTGGCCGAATGTTCGCTTCGGGCGTTGAAATTCGTCGAGTTCGGGGATGCCGACCTTGAGCACGTTGACCAGGTTGCCGACGATCCAGGCGGGATGCGGCGGGCAGCCGGGAATGTTGATGACCGGCACCTTCACCCCGGCCTTGGCCAAGGCCTCCCCCGCCGAAACCGCGCCGGTGAGATTGGGCGGCGCGGCGGGAATGCCGCCGAAGGCGGCGCAGGCGCCGACACAGACCACCGCCTTGGCCCGCTTCGCCGCCCGGGTCAGCAGATCGGCGAAATTCTCGTCGGCGATGCGGCAGGCATCGGGCATTCCCAGGGGAACCGCCCCCTCGGCCACGAGGATGTAGTCGCCGGCTTCCATCGCCCGGGCCATGGCCTCGGTAGCGGCGACGCCGGTGGCGGCCGACAGGGTCTGGTGGAAATAGAGGGAGAGATAGCGGGTCACGAGATCGGCCGGCCCCGGGCTTTCACTGTTGAGCAGGCTGACCGAGCAGCCGCTGCACGACTGCCCCTGCAGCCAGAGGATCGGCGCGCGGCCGGTCGCCATCTCCTCCAGCGCCTCGGCCGCCTTCGGCAGCCAGCTCGGGCTCAAACCGAGGGCGGCGACGAGCAGGCCGGCATCCTTGAGAAAGGTACGTCTGTCCATCTTCATGGCTAACCTCGC
>CALJLX010000050.1 GCA_937982495.1 uncultured Desulfuromonas sp. | reverse complement strand
GCCCATGTGCTGCTGGCGCTGACGGCGCTGCTGCTCGGGGTGGCTCATATTGTCGGTGTCGGACACTACAGCGCCACCTTCTGGAAGACCTGGCTGTGGTTGGGGATTGCCCTGTCCTGTCTGACCGCGGCCGTTCGCGTGCGGTTGGTCAAGCCCCTGCAACTGCTGCGCCGCCCCTGGCGGGTGGCCCGGGTCATCGAAGAGCGCGGCAGCTCCTGGACCCTGGTCCTGCGCCCCGAGGGGCACGGCGGCTTCCGCTACCTGCCGGGACAGTTCGCCTGGCTGACCTTGCGGAGTTCCCCCTTCGCCATGCGCGAACATCCTTTCTCCATCTCCTCCAGCGCCGCCACTGCCGGGGAGATTTCCTTCACCATCAAGGAGCTGGGAGATTTCACCAACCGCATCGGCGAAATCCGGGTGGGGGAGACGGCCTGGATCGACGGCCCCTACGGCACCTTCAGTATCGATATCAGTCAAGCGCCCGGCTATGTTTTCGTCGCCGGCGGGGTCGGCATCGCCCCGATCATGAGCATGCTGCGCACCCTCGCCGACCGGGGGGATCGGCGGCCGCTGCTCCTTTTTTACGCCTATCACACCTGGGAGCGAACGACCTTCCGCGAAGAACTGGAGGAATTGCGCGAGCGGATCGACCTGACCGTCGTTTATGTCCTGAGCGAACCTCCGGCCGACTGGGAGGGAGAACAGGGCCTACTGCGCGAGGAGATCTTCGCCCGCCGGCTCCCCGCCGACCGGGCCGCGCGCGAGTGTTTCATCTGCGGCCCCACGCCGATGATCGCCGTGGCGGAAAAGGCCCTGGCCCGGCAGGGAATAGCACTGACCCATATCCATTCCGAAATCTTCGACCTGGTCTGAGGAGTTCCCCATGCGCCTGCGTTTCGCCCAGCTTCTCGCCCTGGCCAGTACTCTGCTTCTGCTACTCTTGTCGGTCCTCTTCGCCCTCGTGCAGAATTCCTGACAACACGTTTACTGGTTCGGGAAAGGCGGTGCGGTTCCTTTCCGCCACCGTATCCTGCGGTCTTGGCAACAATCGAGTTGTAGGGGCAGGCCCCCGTTGCCCCTACGGGCCTGAAGGATTTAATAAAAAGCCGCTGTTCGCAATCGGAACAGCGGCTTTTTATCGGCCTGAAGCAACTTTTTTCGCGGAACCTGTCTACTCCGCCGCCAGCCACTCGACGATGCGGGTGTTGACGGCGGGCCAGTCGGCGCCGAGGCGCAGGTCGAGGAAGTGCCGGTAGAGGCTGTCGAAGAGTTGCAGCCCTTCTTCCATGACGTGCATCTTTTCGTAGAAGACCGCTTCCTTTTCGCTCGCGGCATCGGTGATCTGATCCTTTTCGATCTTCACCGCTGGGCTCTTGAAGGAGGCGAAGTGGAAGGTCTCCCCCTTGAGGGTCAGCTTCCACTGGTCTTCGAGCTTTTCCAGGTGGACGATCGCCTCGGTGATCTGCTTGCCGCCGCTTAAGGCGGTGCGCACTTCGCTGAAAGCATCCTGCGGACCGACCACGGTGACCTTCTGCACGCCGCTTTCGCTTCCCCCCTTGAGCAGCAAGCGGTCGTTGAGATAGGCGACGAAACCCTCCCCCGCGGCCGCCGGGCCGGGGCGATTGACGGCGTAGCGGGAGGATTCGGTGAGGGTCTGATAGAGGAGCCAGCGCAGGAAATCCTCGCCGAGCCAGCGGTTGCCCTCGATCATTTCCAGCACCGAATCGCCGCCGGCGCGGTTTTCCGCCGCCAGGGCCGCACGTTCGCCTTCGTCGAGCAACCCCTCGGCGCGGCCGTAGGGATGGACGGCGATCAGGCGCGAGCCTTCAAAGGTCTGACGGAACAGCCCTTCGAATATTTCCAGCACCTTGGCGTTGAGATTGGCGAAGCCCAGTCGGCCCGTGCGGGTATCCCAGACGACGTCGAAGACCGCCGGCACCGGCAGGGTCTGGCTGAGCAGGGTGCCGCGCACGGCGTCGCGCAACTCCTCCCGCTTCTGCTTGGGCACCCGATTGAGCCCGGGATGGGCGGCCAGGAACTCGGTTTCGACCCGCTCCTGATGGGCTTTCAGCAGCGCCGAGGGAATCCGGCGCTGGTCGCGGCGCAAGGAGAAGACCAGGTAATGATCCCGCCAGAAGGTCCGGGGTTCGGAAAAATCGCTGGACTGGGGATCGTCGACCAGAACCCAGCCGACGGAAAGCTCCTCGCTGCCGCGATCGATGGGGCGGAAGGCCTTGGCCGCGAGTTGTTCGCTTGCCCAGGCAAAGAGATCGTCGGGCGGGTTTTCAAGTAGAACCTGAAACTGGCAAAGACTGACGCTATTGGCAAGGATGCCCATGAAAAGATGCTCCTGTCATTGATGATGGGGGTGACTCGAAAGGGGTCGAAAAACGTGGGCGGAGAGGGGATCAGCCGGCGGAAGCGCGGCGTCCGCCGCTGGGGGAAGCGCCGGCTACGCGGCTGTTGTGCTGGTGGCATTCGGCGGCCAGGCGTTCGATCTGCAACTCACTGAGCAGGCCGGCTTCGATGAAGTAGCGGCCGATCTTCTGCTGCCGGCTGCGCTGGAAGAAGAGCAGGGTCTGCACCTGGCCCTGGCCGAGCAGGCCGAGGCGCACGGCTTTTTCCCCAAAACGGCCGTAACCGCCGCGATCCCGGCAGATGGTGAGGATGTCGAGCTCGCTCAACCAACTCCAGCGCCGGGCGATATCTCCCAGCACCGGCCGCTGGCGGCGCTGCCAGACCAGGGCGTCGATCAGGGACTGATAGGAGATCAGCCCGCGATAGTAGAGGTAGCTGCCGAATTCCAGACGCCGTGCGGGAACGGCGCCGCGAAAGAAATACCCCGCCGCGGGCCGCCGCGGCGGCCGCTTGGGCCGAGCCCAGGTTTGAGGGCGGGCCCCGTGAAAAACCCGGTGGGCGCATTGCCCCTGCTCTTCGTCCCGATGCTTGATAAAGGCCTGCATCAGCTCGAAGGCTTCGCGGACCTGACGGAAAAGCTCGGACTGGCGGTGCTGGATTTCGGGAGCGTGAGAGGCGAAGAGATCGGGATGGTTCTGCTTGGCCTGTTCGCGAAAAGCGGCCTTGACCCCCCCCGGCTGCAAGTAGCCGAGAAAATCGAGGGACAGATGGACCTCGGAACCGAACAGGGTTCGGCAGGCCGAAAAAACCTCATTTTCGTGAAAACGGGGCAGCACGCCGGTCGGAGTCCCTTCGCGGAAAGATTAAAACACCTGGCGAATTTATACACCAAGGGCCGGAAAAGTACAAGCGGCTTGCCGGGAAACGTCCTTGTGCCTTTGACAGATCCCGGTGGATGCCCTTATAGTGCCTGAGTAAAATATCCACTCAACCTCCGAGGTCGCCATGGAATCTTTCGTCGCCGCGCAACTCTCCCATCTCAAAGCCAAAATCGCCAACTACGGCAAGGAGAACCTGGAGGACATCCTGCATGTGCTGCTCGGAGCGGTGACACTCATCACCCGCCAGAACCGCTGCCGGGTCTATCTCGAAGACCTGACCGGCGGCATCCTCGTCTGCTCCGCCGCCAACGGCGCCCAGGCACCGGCGGTCAAGGGACAGTCCTTTCCCCTCAACAGCACCGACTATCTGGTGTCGCGGGTCTACATGACCCAGCAGGCGACCCTGGTCGAGGACGTGGCGACCCTGGCCGGGCCCAATGCCTTGGAGCTCGCCGACCGCTTCGAGATCCGCGCCAGCTATCTCGTCCCCCTGATTCATCAGGGGCGCTCGGCCGGCGTTCTCAGCGTCGACAGCAGTCGGGTCGGGCGCGTCCCCGCCGAATCCCAGCGGCGGGTGCTGCGGGAGTTTCTCGCCGAGGTCGTGCCGCTCATCGACCAGGCGCGCAAGTATCATCAGCAGATCGTCCTGGCCCGGCGCATCGACAAGGCGAAAAAGAAGGAAGCCGCCCTGTTGATGGTGAAGTCGGCGGTCCGTCTGATCGATAAACTGACTCTGGCCTCCGTCCTCATTCCTTCGCCGCTGGGTCTGGAATCGAAGGAGGAGGGCTTGCAGGTGCTCGCCTCCTACACCAAGGACCAGGGCGCCCGCCAGCTTTACGAGGACGAGAAACTCATCAACCTTGGTCCCGGTCAATCCCTCCTCTCCCGCTACATCAGCAGTACCGGCATCATCAGCGACGACACCCTGCTCTCTCCCCTGTACATCCCCAACCTGCCGGCGGAACCCCTGCAGAAACGCTACCTCACCGAGCAGATGGGGCTGAAATCCCTCTATGTGGTTCCCCGCTACGAACCGCACACCCGGCGGATCATCTGTCTGGTCAACTACTACACCCGGGGGTCCTACCATTTCAGCGATTTCGAGAAGGGGCTGCTGGAGGCCCACGCCGAGATGGCCGAGCGGGTCATTCAGGAAATCGGCGTCGAGCACATGGAGATCCAGGTTCTCTCCGAGATCAACGACCTGTTGCAGGAAAAATTCGAGGGTTTGCAACCCTTTCTCAACCGCGCCTTGTCCAAGGCCACGGAACTGATCGGCGCCGACACCGGCAGCATCGCCCTGGTGCGCGAGGAGGAAGGGATCCGCTGGCTGGTCGTCGAGGAAGCGGACGGCCGGCTGGTCGGGGCGAAAAGCAAGGAATGGCTGAAGAAGGACATCCCGCCGATACGTGTCGGCGGCGAGAACCTGCCCTCCGAGGAGCGCAGTCTCACCGGCTACGTCGCCCACACCGGGCGGCCGCACGTCATCGTCGATACCGAGGAGGAGAAGCGTAAGAAGGGGTTGTATCGGGAGATCACCGGAGTCATCAAGAGCGAAATCGCCGTGCCGGTGCTTTACGACGATCAGGTCATCGCCGTCATCTGTCTCGACAGCCTGCGCCCTCACTACTTCACCGACGAACACAAACGCATCCTGATGATCATCGAGCGGCTGATCGCGCCCTTTCTCTACGATCTGCAACGGATCGAGAAACTCACCGGCGAAGTCATCAACCTGCGCCGGGATGTCGGCTACAAAGACCCGAAGATTTCTTCCTACAAGCTGGGAAACATCATCGGCAACTCGGCCAAGACCTCGGAGCTGGTCGACTTCATCCAGCGCATCACCCCGCCCCTCTTCAACCGCATCTCCAAGTGGACGGTGCGCGATCTGCAGGAGGCCTCCCTCGGCCTGCCGTCGATTCTCATCACCGGCGACACCGGCAGCGGCAAGGAGTTTCTCTTCAACAACATCTTCTCCCGCTTGCGGGAGATGTACCAGATCGAGATCGACCCGCGCGGGGAACTTCCGGTGAAAAAGACCAACATCGCCGCCTACAGCGGTGATCTCACCTATTCGGAGCTCTTCGGCCACAAGCGCGGCGCCTTCACCGGCGCCCACACCGACCGCAAGGGGATTCTCGAAGAGGCTCACGGCGGCGTCGTCTTTCTCGACGAAATCGGCGACGCCGACCCCAAGACCCAGGTGCAGTTGCTGCGCTTTCTCGACAATGGCGGCTTCGTCCGTCTCGGCGAAAACGTCACCCGCTTCTCGCGGGTGCTGCTCATCGCCGCCACCAACAAGAATCTCAAGCAGCTCATCGAGTCCGGTCATTTCCGCGAGGACCTTTTCCATCGCCTCTCCGAGCTGACCATCGAGGTTCCCTCCCTCAACCAGCGCCGCGAGGACATCCCCGACCTGGCCACCCACTTTCTCGGCAAACTCTACCAAGTCTATCGCAAGGGGGGGGAAGAGCGCGAGGAGGATGCCCCGGTACTGACCCGCGGCGCCCAGCAACTCCTCTCCCAGCACCACTACACCGGCAACGTGCGTGAGCTGCGCAGCATCCTGCTGCGCGCCCTCTTTTTCCGGAAAAAACGGGTGCTTTCCGAGGAAGACATGCGCCGGGCGATCGGCGAACCGGAACGGCCGAAGGGGACGGTGGCGGTGGAAAAACTCACCACCCAGGTCGCGGAGGAGATTTTTTCGGACCTGCGCAAGGGGGAAGGAAATTTCTGGGAGAAGGTCTACGAGCCGTTTTCCGAGAGCCGCATCTCCCGGGATGTGGTGGCGGCGGTCATCGACCTGGCTCGTCGGGAAGGAGCGACCAACATGCCGAAGATCGCCGTCATGCTCCAGGCCTGCGACCCCCGCGCCAAGGACGCGCAAAGCCGCAAGACCTTTTTCCGTTTCAAGAATTTTCTCTACAAGACGATCCGCATCGCCTAGGGTTCCGTCAGTGGGGAATAGGCGGCAAGGACCTTGTTCACCGCGCGCCGATGCGCTTCTTTCCAGGGGCCGACGATCGCCAGCTTGAGATTGCCCGGGGCGAAGACCGACCGGGCCGCCTGCCGGATCGCCTCGGACGTCACCGCCATGACTTCGCGTCGGTCGTCTTCGACGGTGCGCAGATAACCGGCCAACTCCCCCCATCCATAGCGGGAAAGCATCGCTTCGGTATGATCCTGACTGAACTCCAGGTCGAAGAGATAGGCCCGCAGCACCCCCTGCAGTTCCTCCTCGGGCACCGGCTCGCGACAGAGCCGCGCCACCACCCCAAGCACTTCCGTCACCGCCCGTTCGAGATTTTTCGGCGCCACCGCCAGATCGATGGTGAAGGAGCCGCAATCGGCCAGCATCGACAGTCCCGCCTCCACATGGTAGGTCAGGCCGAGCTGTTCGCGCAGGCGCAGCATCAGGCGCGAGGCGCCCCCCCAGGAAAGAATCCAGCGCAGCACCCGCAGCGGTACGGTATCGGCATGTCCCCGGCCCGGGGCGCGAAAGGCCAGCTGCAGCAGAATCTGCGAATCCGAATCCTTGGCCCAGGCCACCTCCGGCGCATGAGGGGGATGGGCCGGAGGGCTTTGCCGCTCGGGGCCGCCGCTGCCGCGCCAGTGGCCAAAGGCTCCGGTCACGGCCCGCAGGACCGCCTCGCGGCGAACGTTGCCGGCGACCACCACCACCGCGTTGACCGGGGTGTAATAGCGGCCGTGGTGGGCGCGCAGGTCGGCCTCGCGGATCGCCTTGATCGAGGCCGTGCTGCCGATGGTCGGCAGGCTTAAGGGATGATCGGGCCAAAGCAGCCCGGCGGTGAGGTTGTCGGGGCTGACATCCTCCCCCCGCTCGTTGAGATCGTCCAGCGCCTCTTCGAGGATGATGCGCCGCTCCAGCTCGACGTCGGCGAAGAGCGGCCGGGTCAGCAGCGAGGCAAAGAGGCGGGAAGCCTCATCCAGATGCTGGGGGTGGAAGCGGCTGTGATAACAGGTGCTTTCCACGTCGGTGGCGGCGTTTACCGCCCCGCCGATGGCTTCGAAGGCCCGCTCCAGAACGAAGGTGCTGGGGAAGTCGAGGCTGCCGCGAAAGAGGATGTGTTCGAGGAAATGGGAGATGCCCGCCAGGTCGGCGGACTCGTCCCGTCCGCCGACCTGAACGTAGCAGGCCATCTCCGCGCAGTGCAGGTGGGGCATTTCAACGGTGACCAGACGCAGGCCGTTGGCCAGCCGGTCGCGGAAATATTCTCGCATGAGTCGGCGCGTGTTCCTTCGGCCTAGCGGCCGAGAAGCAGTCGAGCCGCTTCCTTGGCGTGATAGGTGATGATGATGTCGGCCCCGGCCCGCTTCATGCCGATCAGGGTTTCCATGACGATGCGGTCGTTGTCGACCCAGCCGTTGGCGGCGGCGGCCTTGATCATCGAATATTCGCCGGAGACGTTATAGGCCACCAGGGGCAGGTCGAAGCGCTCCTTGATGTC
>CALJLX010000049.1 GCA_937982495.1 uncultured Desulfuromonas sp. | reverse complement strand
ATCTCGCCTTCCGCCTGGATGAAAAGCTGCTGGTTTTCTACCAGGAGATGATCGAGCAGTCCCCTTCCGCCGAGGCCCGGGAAATTTTCGTCAACCTCCTGGGACAAGAGATGAAGGAAAAACAGAAGCTGATGCGCGGCGCCCTCGGCCTGCTCGACCTGTGAACGACAAGGGACAAAACCCGTGAAACATATCCGCCTGAAACAAGGGTTCGACCTCCCCCTGAGCGGCGCTCCGGAACAACGCATCGCCGGAGGCCCGCCGATCCGCCGTGTCGCCCTGCTCGGCCCCGACTACCCGGGGCTGCGCCCGTCCATGACCGTCGCAGAGGGAGATCGGGTGCGCCTCGGCCAGCCTCTCTTTTGCGACCGCCGCGACGAGCGCATCCGCTACACCACGCCGGGCGCCGGGCGGGTGACGGCGGTCCATCGCGGCGACAAGCGGGTACTGCTGGCGGTGGAGATCGAACTGGAGGGCGAGGAGGAGGAACGCTTCGCGACCTTCGCCGAGGAGGAACTCGACCGCCTCGGGCGCGCACAGGTCATCGACAACCTGCTCGCCTCAGGACTCTGGACCGCCCTGCGGACCCGTCCCTTCGGCAAGGCGCCCCTGCCCGACCAAGTGCCCGACGCCCTCTTCGTCACCGCCATCGACACCCAGCCCCTGGCCGCCGATCCCCGCCTCATCATCGCCGAACGCCAGGACGATTTCCGCAACGGCCTGCGGGTGCTGCGCCACCTGACCGACGGCCCCCTTTACCTCTGCCTCGGACCGGGCCCGGAACCGGGCGCGCCGCGCGGTATCGAAAAGGTTCAATTCAGCGGACCCCATCCGGCCGGGCTGGCGGGAACCCACATCCACCGGCTGGTCCCCATCGCCCCCGGCCGCGCGGTCTGGCACTTGGGCTATCAGGATCTGCTCGCCATCGGCCGCCTCTTCACCAGCGGCCGCTTCGACCCCACCCGCGTCATCGCCCTGGCCGGCCCGGGGATCGCCCGGCCGCGCCTGGTCCGCACCCGTCTGGGGGCCGCCTGTGCCGATCTGCTGAGCGGTGAGAATGTCGCCGCCGATCAGCGTATCGTCGCCGGCTCGGTGCTGCACGGTCGTCCGGCGCAAGGCCCGCTCGCCTTTCTCGGCCGTTTCCATCTGCAAGTCTGCGCCCTCCCCCGGTCCGGCGGCTCCCGGCCGCGCCTCTCCCTGCTCAATCCGCTGCGGGCCTGGCTCCCCCGGGGAAAGACCTACAGCCTCGATGGCCAACGCCACGGCACGGCCCAGGCCATTTTCCCCACCGGCCGCTACGAACGGGTCATGCCCTTCGATCTGATGCTTCCCTACCTGCTCCGCGCCCTCGCCTGCGGCGACGTGGAGGAGGCGCGGGCCCTGGGCTGCCTGGAACTGGAGGAGGAGGATCTGGCCCTCTGCTCCTTCGTCTGCCCGGGCAAGAATGATTTCGGCCCCATGCTGCGGGCCGTCCTGGACGAGATCGAGAAAGAAGGATGAAGACCAACGACCCCCAAAAAACAACCTCGGCCCCGCGCATTCTCCTCGGCCGGGATGAGGAGACGACGACCGCCGACGCCCCGCTGGTTCGGGATCGCGCCAATCTGACCCGAATCATGGGTTGGGTGCTGCTGGCCCTTCTCCCCTGCTTCATGACGGCCCTGTGGAACCTCGGCCGACAGATGCATCTGGCCATGGCGACCGAGGAGATCGACGCCCTTTTCGACTGGCGCGAAGCCGTCTTTCAGGGGCTCGGCATCGCTCACGATCCGGCCTCCCTGGCGTCCAACCTGCTCCTCGGCGCCCTTTATCTGCTGCCGACCCTGCTGCTTTGCGCCCTCACCGCGCTCTTCTGGGAGGCCCTCTTTTCCCGGGCCCGGCGCCAGGCGCTGAATGCCGCCTGGCTGGTGAGCGTGACCCTGCTGGCCCTGATCCTGCCGCCGGCGCTCCCCTGGTGGCAGATCATCCTCGGCGTCTCCTTCGGCACGGTGCTGGGCAAGGAGGTCTTCGGCGGCACCGGGCGCAACTTCATCAATCCGGCCCTGGCCGCCTACGCTTTTCTTTTCTTCGCCTATCCCGCCGGCTTCGCCGCCGACAGCGCCTATATCCCCATCGACGGCGTGACCGGCGCCACCCCCCTGGCCCTGGCCGCTTCCGGCGGCGTGTCCGAACTGGGCGCCGTCCTGAGCTGGAGCCAGGCCTTCTGGGGCGCCGTCCCCGGCGCTCCCGGCGAGACCTCGACAGCGGCCTGCCTGCTCGGCGCCGCGATCCTGCTGGCCGTGGGCGTGGCGAGCTGGCGGATCATGCTCGCCGGACTGCTCGGCGCCTTCGCCCTGGCGAGCCTGCTGCATGCCCTGGGCGGAGACAGCAACCCCATGCTGACCCTCCCCTTCCACTGGCATCTGGTCCTCGGCAGCCTCGCCTTCGGCCTGGTCTTCATGGCCACCGACCCGGTCTCCTCGGCTCTCACCCGCGCCGGACAGTGGTGGTACGGCCTGCTCGTCGGCGCCATGATCATCCTGGTACGGGTCTTCAATCCCCTCTTTCCCGAAGGAACGATGCTCGCCATCCTCTTCGGCAACGTCTTCGCGCCGGTGATCGACCGCTTCGCGCTGCTCGCCCACATCCGGCAAAGGAAGTCCCGTCATGGCCAATGATTCCGCCGGCCGCACCCTGCTGGTCGCCTTTCTCGTCTGTTTCGTCTGTTCGCTGCTGGTTTCGGTGACGGCCATGGGCTTGCGCACGATCAAGGAGCGGGACGCCCGCCTCATTACCTACCGCCAGGTGCTCGCCGTCGCCGGCCTGCTCGACGACGATCCGGAAGCCGTCTGGAATGCCCGGGTCGAGATGAAACTCGTTGAGTTGGCCGACGGCCGCTACCGGGAGGATCTCGACCCCTGGAGCTTCAATCCCCGACGCGCCGCCGCCGACCCCAAGCGAAACTATCGCATTCCCGCCGAACTCGATCTGGCCGAGATCAAGACCCGGGCGCGCCAGGCGCCGGTCTATCTCATCCGCGACGGGGGGCAGTTGAGCCAGGTGATCCTGCCGGTCCACGGCAAGGGCCTCTGGTCGACCCTCTACGGCTATCTGGCCCTGGCCCCCGACCTGACCACGGTCAAAGGTTTCGCCTTCCACGAACACGGGGAAACCCCCGGACTCGGCGGCGAGGTCGACAATCCCTCCTGGCAGGCCCAGTGGCCCGGCAAAGAGGTGCGCGACGCCGAGGGGCGACCGGTCATCGAAGTCCTCAGGGGCAAGGTCGAAGCGACAGACCCCCTGGCCCGCCATCGCGTCGACGGACTCTCCGGCGCCACCATCACCGCGCGCGGGGTGACGAACCTGCTGCGCTACTGGCTCGGCGAGGACGGCTTCGGCCCCTATCTGCGCCGCCTGGTCGAAGAGGGAGGCAGCCATGGCTAAGCTCAAGGAGAACCTGTTCCGCCCCCTCTTTGACAACAACCCCATCGCCTTGCAGATTCTCGGCATCTGCTCGGCCCTGGCGGTCACCGGCCGGATGGAGACGGCCCTGGTCATGTCCCTGGCGGTGATCTGCGTCGTCGCCCTGTCGAGCGCCGTCATCAGCCTGATTCGCCGGCAAATTCCCGACAGCATCCGCATCATCGTGCAGATGACCATCATCGCCTCGCTGGTGATTATCGTCGACCAGACGATTCAGGCCTTTCTCCCCGATCTCAGCCGCAAGCTCTCGGTCTTCGTCGGACTGATCATCACCAACTGCATCGTCCTCGGCCGCGCCGAGGCCTTCGCCATGAAACATGAGCCCGGCGCCGCCTTTCTCGACGGCCTCGGCAACGGCCTCGGCTACAGCCTGGTGCTGCTCATCGTCGCCAGCCTGCGGGAGATCTTCGGCGTCGGCACCTGGTTCGGCCTGACCGTGCTCAAGACCGCCCAGAGCGGCGGCTGGTACGTGCCCAATGGGCTGATGCTGCTGCCGCCGAGCGCCTTTTTCATCATCGGCCTGCTGATATGGGCGCTGAGGACATGGAAACCGGAACAGGTGGAAAAGGGCTGACGCCATGCTCGAAAACTATCTCAATATCTTCATCCGCGCCGTCTTTATCGAGAATATGGCTCTCGCCTTCTTCCTCGGCATGTGCACCTTCCTCGCCGTCTCGAAGAAGGTGGAGACGGCCGCCGGACTGGGGCTGGCGGTCATCGCCGTGCAGACCATCACGGTGCCGGTCAACAGCCTCATCCATCGTTACCTGCTGCGCGAGGGAGGGCTGGCCTGGGCCGGGCTGGAAGGGGTCGACCTGACCTTCCTCGGCCTGATCTGCTACATCGGCGTCATCGCCGCCATCGTGCAGATCCTCGAACTCTTCCTCGACAAGCACATGCCCCGACTCTATGCCGCCCTCGGCATCTTCCTGCCGCTGATCACCGTCAACTGCATGATTCTCGGCGGTTCGCTCTTCATGGTCGAGCGCAACTACGACTTCGGCGAAAGCCTGGTCTTCGGGTTCGGCAGCGGCAGCGGCTGGGCGCTGGCCATCGTCGGCCTCGCCGGCATCCGCGAGAAGCTCAAATACAGCCGGATTCCTGCCGGGTTGCGCGGTCTGGGGATCACCTTCATCGTCGCCGGCCTCATGTCCCTGGCCTTCATGGCCTTTTCCGGCATCAAACTGTGAGGCGCGCGGCGCCCACCGGCACCAAGGCAATGGCGTTATGACCGAAATCGTTCTCGGCGTCTCCCTCTTCACCGGCATCATCCTGCTGCTGGTCGCCCTGATCCTGACGGCGCGGGCCTTTCTCGCCCCGCGCGGCCAGGTCACGCTGACCATCAACGACGACCCGGGCAAATCCCTCAAAGTCACGCCGGGGAGCAAACTGCTCACCACCCTCGGTGCCAACGGTATCTTCATCCCCTCGGCCTGTGGCGGCGGCGGCACCTGCGGCCAGTGCCGGGTCAAGGTGCTCGCCGGCGGCGGCGCCATCCTCCCCACGGAAACCGGCCACATCAACCGCCGCGACGCCCGGGAAGGAACCCGCCTCGCCTGCCAGGTGGCGGTCAAGCAGGACCTGCGCCTGCTTCTGCCGGCGGAGATTTTCGACATCCGCAAATGGTCGTGCACGGTGCGCTCCAACCGCAACGTCGCCTCCTTTATCAAGGAACTGGTACTGGAACTCCCCCCCGGCGAGGAGGTTGATTTCCGCGCCGGCGGCTATATCCAGATCGAGGCGCCGCCCCACGAACTCGCCTACCGCGACTTCGACATCGACGAGCGTTTCCGTCCCGAGTGGGACCGCTTCGACCTCTGGCAGTACCGTTCCACGGTCAAGGAACCGATCCAGCGCGCCTATTCCATGGCCAACTATCCCGACGAAAAAGGGATCATCATGCTCAATGTGCGCATCGCCACCCCGCCGCCGGGCCATCCCGAGGTGCCGCCGGGGCAGATGTCCTCCTATGTCTTCAACCTCAAGCCGGGGGATCGGGTCACCATCTCCGGCCCCTACGGCGATTTCTTTGCCAAGGAGACGGAGAAAGAGATGATCTTCATCGGCGGCGGCGCCGGGATGGCGCCCTTGCGTTCGCATATTTTCGATCAGTTGCTGCGCCTGAAGAGCCGGCGGAAAATCTCCTACTGGTACGGCGCCCGCAGCCGACTGGAGCTCTTCTACGCCGAGGAATTCGAAAAGCTGGCGGCCGAGCACGACAATTTCAGCTGGCATCTGGCCCTTTCCCAACCCCTGCCCGAGGACCAGTGGGACGGTCCCACCGGGTTCATCCACAACGTCCTGTACGAACAGTATCTCAAGGACCACCCGGCGCCGGAGGAGTGCGAATACTATTTGTGCGGCCCGCCCATGTTCCTCCTTTCCAGCCGGGATATGCTGGAAAGCCTCGGGGTGGAGGGGGAAAACATCCTCTACGACGATTTCGGCATGTAGCCATGAAAATTTTTTTCGCCAGCCTCATTCTCTTTCTGCTCAGCTTCGCCGGTCTCGCCGCCGGCCTGCTCTTCGGTCGCCGCGAGCCGCGTCGCACCTGCGGCGGCGGCAAGGAGAGCTGCGGCTGCGCCTCGGCCGGGGAAGGCCCGGCGCGCTGCCCCGACGCCCCGCGCCCTTCCTGAATCTCCGTAAAATTCCCAGGCTGGTCGGAATCCACCGTTGACAGCGCCCCGCATCCTCCCATATAGTTGATTCATCGACGAAAGGGCAAACCCGGGGCAACCCGGCGACGCAAAACCACGGGTCCGAAAGTTTCGGATGGCCGGGTTATCGAATCGAACGGGCCACCACTCCACCCGCCTTCGTCGATCCGTAGGCGGGTTTTTCGTGGCAAGGGCCCGCGCACTTGAAGGAGGTCACTATGAACGTGAATGGCGCGGCAAACGCAACGGCTGGTCTTTCCATCCTAAAAAAGGCCAACGAACAACCGAAGGTCGCCCTCGAAGTCATGCAGAAATCCTTGCAGGGCATCGAGCAGGCCCAATCCCCGCAAAAAAGCCGGGAGGTCAGTTTGGCCGAGCAGACCGGCAAGGGCAAGCTCATCAACGTCAAAGCCTGATTTCTCTCGCCCATCGCGCAACAAAAAAGACCCCGCTTCGCAACTGGAGGCGGGGTCTTTTTTGTCAAAGGATAGCGGATCGATCAGGACAGCCGGACCCTGAAATCCTCGTAGCCGAAGCGACGGATGACCCGCAGCTCGCCGGTTTCCGGCTCGAAGGTACAGATGGCCGGATGCTGGATGCCGTTGAAGGTGGTGGTCTTGACCATGGTGTAATGGGCCATGTCCTCGAAAGCGAGCCGGTCGCCCGGTTTCAGGGGCTGTTCGAAGGACCAGTCGCCGATCACATCCCCGGCCAGGCAGGACGGTCCGGCCAGGCGATAGCTGTGCGGCTTCGCTCCGGCATCGTGCCCCCCGGCGATGCCGGGGCGGTAGGGCATCTCCAGCACGTCGGGCATGTGGCAGGTGGCGGAGACGTCGAGGATGGCAATGTCCATCTCGTTACGCACCACGTCCAGCACCTCGGAGACGAGCACGCCGGTGCCGATGGCAATGGCCTCGCCCGGCTCCAGATAGACCTCCAGGCCGTACTTTCCCTTGAAATATCTGATCAGCTCGACCAAGCCGTCGATATCGTAGCCGTCACGGGTGATATGATGGCCGCCGCCGAGGTTGAGCCACTTCATCCCCGGCAGAAAGGCGCCGAATTTCTCTTCGAAGGCCTTCGCCGTCCGCGCCAGAGGTTCGAACAATTGTTCGCAGAGGGTGTGAAAATGCAACCCCTCGACGCCGCTCAGATCGCGACCGTCGAATTCCCGGCGGGGGATGCCGAGCCGCGACTTCGGCGCGCAAGGATCGTAGAGGGCGGTGTGTCCCTCGGAATGCTCGGGATTGACCCGCAGGCCGATGGAAACCCGCCCCCGTTCCTTTTCCCACAGGGGACGGAAGCGCTCCAGCTGATTGAAGGAGTTGAACACCAGATGATTGGAAATGGCGAGCAGTTCCACCACGTCCGACTCCTTGAAGGCGGCGGCGAAGCTGTGCACCTCGCGACCGAACTCCTCCCGCCCGAGGCGAGCCTCCCAGGGGGAAGAGGCGCAGACTCCGCGCAGGGTCTCGCGGATGAGGGGAAAGACGCTCCACATGGAAAAGGCCTTGAGCGCCATGAGGATTTTCGCCCCGCTGCGCTTCTGCACCTCGTCGAGGATGGCGAGATTATATCGCAACCGCCCCAG
>CALJLX010000048.1 GCA_937982495.1 uncultured Desulfuromonas sp. | reverse complement strand
TGAACATGTCGAGGGTGTGGGAAACCACCCCCTCGGTGGAGTTCTCCACCGGCACCACCCCATAGGGGGCGCGGCCCCGGGCCACTTCGTCAAAGACCGCCGGGATGCTCTTCTGCGGTACCAGTTGGGCGGAAAAACCGAACTGCTGCATGGCGGCGGCGTGGGTAAAGGTTCCCTGGGGACCGAGGAAGGCGACCTTCATCGGCTGTTCGAGAGAGAGGGAGGCGGAAATGATCTCGCGGAAGACCTTGCGGATCGCCTCGGAGGGAAAGGGCCCGGGATTGGCGGCGGTGAGCCGTTCGTAAATCGCCCGTTCCCGACTGGGGACGTAGAAATCCCGGCTCTGCCCGGCCTTGGCCTTGCCCACCTCGATGACCACGGCGGCCCGCCGGTTGAGCAGATCGAGAATGTGATCGTCGATATCGTCGATCTTCCGGCGCAGTGCGGAGAGGTTGTCGGCCGTCATGCCCTTAAGTCCTTTCCCGGAGAGTAAATGGACGGAAAATCTAGCCTATCGCCCGGCAAAAAGCAACGTAAAATCCCGGCCCCAAACAGGGGTTCCACAGCGCCGGACGGGCCTTCCGTTTAATTCTTGACCGGCTTAATGGCCCCGGGTAAACTCCGTTTTTCACTGCTTATCCCATCATTTCCAGGAGACTGACATGAGCATATCCCTCAAGGTTCAAAGCGCCATCGAACGCTCGTCATGGATTCGCAAGATGTTCGAGGAAGGGGCCCGGCTGAGCAAGCTGCACGGCGCCGAAAACGTCTTCGATTTCACCATCGGCAACCCCTCGGTGGAGCCGCCGCAGGCTTTTTGCGACCAACTGCGGGAACTCGCCAATCACCCCTTGCCGGGGATGCACCGCTACATGAACAACGCTGGTTACGAAGAGACCCGGGCCGCCGTCGCCGCGGTCCTTTCCGACAAGTCGCCGGTACCGGTCAAAGCCGCCCAGGTGGTCATGACCTGCGGTGCCGGCGGCGCCCTCAACGTGGTGCTCAAGACCATCCTCAATCCCGGCGAAGAGGTCATCATCCTCGCCCCCTATTTCGTCGAATACAAGTTCTACATCGACAACCACGGCGGCGTCTCCAAAGAAGCCTGGACCAACCGCGACACCTTCCAGCTCGACATCGCCGCCATCGAAGCGGCCATCGGCCCGAAAACCCGGGCGATCATCGTCAACAACCCCAACAACCCCACCGGCGTCATCTATCCCGAAGCCGACCTCAAGGCCCTCGGGGAACTGCTGGCGCGCAAGGAACGGGAGTTGGGCCGAACCCTGTACGTCATCTCCGACGAGCCCTACGCCCGCATCGCCTATGACGGACAACAGGTTCCCGGCATCTTCGGCTGCGTGAAGAACTCGATCATTGTCACCTCCCATTCCAAGGATCTCGCCCTGCCCGGGGAGCGCATCGGCTACCTGGCGGCCAACCCGGCCATGGATGGGGTCGATCTCTTCATGGAAGGGGCGGTCTTCTGCAACCGGGTGCTCGGCTTCGTCAACGCCCCGGCTCTGATGCAGCGCCTGGTCACCAACATCCAGCGGGAAAGCGTCGATATCGGCGAATACCAGCATAAGCGCGACCGGCTCTACGACCACCTGACGGCCCTGGGCTTTACCATGGTCAAGCCTGACGGCGCCTTCTACCTCTTCCCCAAATCGCCCCTGGCCGACGACGTCGAATTCGTCACCCGGGCGCAACAGCACAACATCCTCCTCGTCCCCGGCGTCGGCTTCGGCGCCCCCGGTTTCTTCCGCATC
>CALJLX010000047.1 GCA_937982495.1 uncultured Desulfuromonas sp. | reverse complement strand
GGTTGCCTACAATGACGGCCTGGCCGAACTGTACGGGGACGAGGAGTTCGTCAGCATCGCTACCGGCGGAAAGAAGCTCATCACCAGGGCGCCTTCGGTGGCCAGCGTCATTACCGCCGAGGACATCCGCGCCATGGGCGCAACCACCCCCGACCAGGCCCTGGAAACCGTGCCCGGGTTGCATGTGTCGCTGTCGGCGGTAAACAAGCTGGATTCCGTTTATTCGATCCGCGGCATCCACACCGGCTTCAGTCCCCAGGTGCTGCTGCTGATGAACGGTATTCCCTTCCCCGAACTCTGGACCAGTAGCCATCCCATGCTGTTTCGTCTGCCGGTGGCGAATATCGAGCGTGTCGAGATTATGCGCGGTCCGGGCTCGGCGATTTACGGCGCCGATGCCTACGCCGGGGTCATCAATGTCATTACCAAGGATGCCGCCGGCCTTGGCGGCACTGTCGCCGGCGGCCGGGCCGGTTCTTTCGACAGCCAGGAGTTCTGGCTGCAACATGGTGGCACCCACGCCGACTGGGATATCTCCTTTTCTTTCGAATGGCAGACCACCGACGGCGACCGCGACCGGATCGTCGGGCGCGACAACCAGACCGCCCTGGACGAATCCTTCGGCACCCGCGCCTCTCTGGCCCCCGGGCCTCTCGACACCCGTTACGACCTGTTCAACACCCACCTCGGCCTTGGCCGCGGCGACTGGCAATTGCACCTTTGGAACTGGCGGCTCGACGATGCCGGCGTCGGCGCCGGGGCGGCCCAAACCCTCGACCCCGGCGGGTTTCAGAACAATAATCTGTATCTGGCCGATTTGGCCTGGAACAACAGCGATTTGTTCAGAGACTGGAAGCTATCCAGCCGCCTCAGCTATCAATATCTCGATAACCAGATTAAGTATCATATCTTCCCCGCCGGCAGCCGCCTGCCCATCGGCGATGACGGCAACATCGATTTTTCCGGTCAAGGCAGTCTGGTTGATTTTCCTGCCGGATACCTGGGTGAACCCGGCGGCGTCTCGCAGATTCTGTCCTTCGAACAGGCCCTGGTGTTTACCGGCTGGGAGCGGCATCGCCTGCGCCTGGCCGCCGGCGCCAAGCACCAGGAACTCGACACCCGGGAAAAGAAGAATTACGGCCCCGGGGTCATCGACGGCAGTCAGCCCGTGGTCGACGGCAGCCTGAGCGACGTCTCCGCCACCCCTTATGTCTTCGGGCCCGATAAGGCCCGCACCATCCGCCATCTGTCCCTGCAGGACGAATGGCAGTTCGCCCCCGACTGGGAGCTGACCGCCGGGGTGCGCTACGACGACATCTCCGACACCGGCGAGACCCTCAATCCGCGCCTGGCCCTGGTCTGGGCGACCCGGCACAATCTGACCAGCAAGCTGCTTTACGGCAGCGCTTTCCGCGCCCCCTCCTTTTCCGAGCTCTATGCCGCCAACAACCCGGTGACCCTGGGGAATCCCGACCTCGATCCGGAAACCATCGACACCCTGGAACTGGCCTTCGACTATAAGCCGACCTTCAATCTGCAACTGGGGCTGAGCCTCTTCGCCTACCGGGCCCAGGATCTTATCGAGTTCGTCGCCGACCCCAACGGAACGACCTTTACCGCCCGCAACGCCCGGGATCAGGAGGGCCATGGTTTCGAACTGGAGATGGACTGGAAAGCGAGCGAGGCGGTGCGTCTGCGGGGCAATTACGCTTGGCACCATGCCGAGGATCGCAAGACCGATCACCGCATCGCCGACGCCCCGGCCCAGCAGGTCTATTTGCGGGCCGACTGGAAGTTCCTGCCCGACTGGACGCTATCCCCCCAGGGCACCTGGGTGGGGGACCGGGTGCGGGCCGCGAACGACCTCCGCCCCGAGATCGACGACTACACCCTGGTCGATCTGACCCTGCGCCGCGGCCATCTTTTCAAGAATCTCGAAATAGCCGCGTCGCTGCGTAACCTCTTCGACGAAGCAGCCCGCGAGCCGAGCAGCGGCATCATTCCCGACGATTATCCCCTAGCCGGCCGTAGTGTCTGGCTTGAACTCACCTGGAGAATGTAGCCATGTCGAGCATTCCCGGCAAAGTCCGGCGCCGCGCCGACGCCTTCACCCAGCGACCGGTCACCAGGATCTGGGAAGAACTCGCGGCCGCCGAAAACCCTTATGCCGCCGCCGGCGCCCGCTGTCACGGTTACGACCTTCTGGATCTGATGACGAAACGCAGCTTCGTCGACGTGCTCTATCTGCTCTTCCAAGGGGAGTTGCCGTCTCCGGACCAGGCCCGATTGCTGGAACAGCTGATGATCGCCCTGATCAATCCCGGACCCCGCCATGGCGCGACTCGCGCCGCCATGTGCGCCGGGGTGGGCAAGACCGAAACCGGCCAGATCCTGCCCATCGCCCTCACCACCTTGAGCGGCGTCCATCTGGGGGCGGCGGAAGTCGAAGCCGGCATGCGTTTTCTTCGAGGGGAGCTGAAAAACGATCCGGCGGCGACGGCCCGCAACCTGCTGGCCCGAGTCCGCCCGCCCGCCGAGGGGGACTGGCACCTGGCCCCCGGCTTCGGCTGTCGGTTCGGCGGCATTGATCCCCTGGCGACCCGCCAGGCACGGCTGCTCGCCGAGTTGCCCGCCGCAGGAAAATGTCTGGCATGGGGCAACGCCTTCGCGCAGGTGCTCAGGGTTCATGGTCAGGGATGGCTGGCCCCCGGGCTGGCGGCGGCGGTCTTCGCCGATCTCGGTTTTCAGCCCCGCTTCGGCCCCGGTCTCTTCCAGTTGCTCAACGCCCCCGGGCTGCTGGCCCACGGTCTGGAAATGGCCAACAAGCCGCTCACCGCCCTCCCCTTCATCAAAGACGAGGACTACATCATTGAACGCTGAAGACTCCCCCATCGACACCCGTTTTTGGGACGCGCGGCGCGGAATCGTCCGCAGCCGCAACGGCGGCTGGCGCGTGGGCGTCGGCGTCTTCTGCCACGGCTACAACCTCATGGAGGAACTGGTCGGCAAGATCTCCTATGCCCAGCTGCTGGTGCTCAACGTCACCGGCCGGCTCCCCGACCGGGCCTTTGGCGACTGGCTGGAGGGCGTGTTTATGTGCATGAGCTACCCGGACCCCCGCATCTGGTGCAACCAGATCGGGGCGCTGGCCGGCTCGCTGCGATGCTCGCCAATCGCCGCCACCGCCGCCGGGGTTCAGGCTTCGTTCTCGCGAATTTACGGAGCGGGTGTGCTGCTTGAGGGGGGGCGCTTCATCCGCCGGGCCTTGGAACAGAGCAAACAGGGTCTGAGCGTACCGGAGATCGTGGCCAAGGAAGCCGCCTTGCCCGGGGGGAAGCCGATCCTGATCGGCTATGCCCGGCCGGTGGCCAAGGGGGACGAACGGATCGAGGCCCTGGAGCGGGTGGCTGTGGAGCGGGGCTTTGAGCGGGGGGAACATCTGCGGATGGCGGACCGGATCGACCGTTACCTGCAAGAGCATTACGACGAACGGATCAATTTTGGGGGTTATCTCGTAGCCTTTTTCGCCGACCAGGGCTATGCCCCGGAAGAGCCCGAGCAGATATTCGCCACGATGGTCGCCAGCGGCGTCACCGCCTGTCATGTCGATGCCGCCGGCCGTCCCCCCGAGTCGTTTCTGCCTCTGCGCTGCGACGACATTGATTATCAGGGGAAGCCGCCGCGAACGGTGCCGCCAAGAGCAGATTGAACAGACCGAAAGGCCGGATTCCCTCGCGGAATCCGGCCTTTTTAGCTTTTCGGCCAAAGCGGGACGACGCCCGGGGTTTTGCCGCTCAGGGCTTTCATGCGGGCGCCCATGGGCGGCGTCTCTTCCGGGTCGATATGAATTTCCAGCAGGGTCGGTCCCCGCGCCGCGCACATCTCCACGACATCGAGACGGTTGAGATCGTCCAGCGACCGGATACGATAGGCGCGGGCGCCCATGGCCCGAGCGATTTGGCAGAAATCGACGGGCGGCAGTTCGAAAGCGATCGCTTCCCCGCCTCCCAGGCGCTGGCCATGCTTGACCATTCCCAACGCCTGATCGTTTAAAATCGCGAAAATAACGGGTAATTTTTCCGCCACCGCCACGGAAAGTTCCTGGCCGCTCATGAGGAAGCTGCCGTCGCCGGTCAGGCAGACCACCGGGTTGCCCGGGCTGCCCAGGGCGGTGCCGACCGCCGCGCCGATGGCCCAGGCCATGGAACCAAAGCCCATGGCGATGCGATAGCGGCCGCCGCCGCGGGGGTGCAGGTAGTGGGTCGCCCAGGCCCAGCTGTTGCCGGCATCGATCAGAAACCGGGTGTTTTCGGGGAAACGGGTGGCCAGTTCGACCATGACCCGCTGCGGTTTAAGCGGTTCTTTTTCGTCATGGCAGACGGCGTCGTTGTCCACGGAAAGATGGGAGGGGATGCCGGGGATGGCGGCTGCCGGCGTCGGCCCCGGCACATCGACAGGGCGGTGACGTGCCTGGCGCAGAGTGCGATTGAGGCTTTCGAAAACGGCGCGGGGGGAGCCGCAGACATGGAGCCGGGCCATGGGGGAGCGGGTAAAATGCTCGGCGACGCCGTCGATATGCACCAGGCGATCGTTGAGCAGGCGCTTTTCCTCGCCGCCGCAGAGCAGCATCTCGCCGAGGCGGGTGTTCACCGCCAGCACCAGATCGACCTCTTCGTCGAAGAGTGCCCGGCGGGCGGATTCGTGCCCGGCGAAGCCGTAGACGCCCCGGTATTGGGGATGCCAGGGGTCGATCCAGCCTTTCCCCTCGGGACCACTGATGAGCAGCGCTCCCGTGGCTTCGGCGAAGGCGAGAATTTCATCCATGGCCTCGCCGCAGGTGCCGCCGATCACCACCACCACCTTGTTCGCCTTCTCCAGCGCCTGGCGCAGTTTCTCCACCGCCGTCGGGTCGATCAGCGAGAATTTCTGCCGCAGGGTATCGCAACCGGCCACCGGACGGTCGGCGCCGTTGCGGATGCGTCGGGGCTCGCGCAGGATGTCCGAGGGAATGCTGATGTGGGCCGGACCGCTGCCGCGATGGGCAGCCATGATCGCCGCCACCAGCTTGCCTTCGAGTTGGCCGCGATGGGAAATAAGGGTATTGTAGCGGGTGCAGTGGCGGAACATGGCGACCGTATCGACGGCGGTGCAGGACGAGTCTTGCAGCGCCCGCTTGCCGAATTGGGGCAAGGTCGTCTGGGCGGTGATCACCAATAGCGGAACGCTGTCCATAAAAGCCGAAGCGACGCCGGTGATGAGATTGGTCGCGCCCGGCCCGGTGGTGGCGCAGCAGACCCCGAGCTTCCCCGTTTCGCGAGCGTAGCCGTCGGCCATGAACGCCGCGCCGCATTCATGGCGCGCGACTACCGGACGGATGCCGCCCCGGCGGGCGCTGCGCGCCAAGGCGTTGTAGAAGGGTTCGATCGCCCCGCCGGGAATGCCGAAGACGTAATCGATATGCAATTCTTCCAGATAACTGACGATCAGATCCCCCAGATCAGGGGGCGCGCAGGACTGCGAGGCGGGTTGTTCGCCGGCCGGGCCGGATTGGATAGGCGACATGGTGGCTGCTCCTGTTCATTT
>CALJLX010000046.1 GCA_937982495.1 uncultured Desulfuromonas sp. | reverse complement strand
GCCGGGCGCGAACCCTGGTGCTGCTCGGCGACATCTTCGAATTCTGGATCGGCTATCGCCATTGCGTCTTTTCCGCCTATGTGCCGCTGCTCGAAACCCTGCGCGAGCTGCGGGAGACGGGAACGCGCATCGTCTACGTGGAAGGCAACCACGACTTTCATCTCGGCCCCTATTTCGCCGAAACCCTGGGCTGCGACATCCTCCCCGACGGCGGCGTCATCGAGCTCGACGGCCGTGAAATCCATATCAGTCACGGTGACCTGATCGATCCCGCCGACCGGGGTTACCGCCTGCTGCGCCGTTTCCTGCGCGGCCACTTCCTGCGCGTCTTCGCCGCCAACCTGCCGCCGGATTGGGCCTGGGCCATCGCCCGCTGGGCCGGGAACCTGAGCCGCCGCTCCCACTCCCCCAGCCCGCGCCGCGAAGCGCCGATGCATCTGCTCGAAGAACATGCCCGCCGCCGCTTCGCGAGCGGTTGCCAGGCCGTCGTCACCGGCCATTTTCACGCCCCCGCGCGCCGCGATTTCGACGGCAAGGTCATGATCGCCCTCGGCGACTGGATCGACCAGTATTCCTACGCGGTCTTCGCCGACGGCGAGTTTTCCCTCGCCCGTTTTTCCCCGGAAAGCTGAACCTCCCCCTCTTCCCGGCGCATTTGCAGCCTGCCGACCAGCTCCCGCAGGGTCAGACCGTTCAAAGCTTCCCGTCCGGCCGCCGCGAGGGTTTCTTCGATCTCCCGCACCAGTTCCCGTTCCGGCGTCCCGCGCAGACGGGTATAACGGGCGCCGTCCGCCTTCAGTCCCTGCAACAGATCGTGCACCGTCAGGGTATCCAGCGCCCGTCCCGGCTGATAGGATGGGCCACCGGCCTTGCCGTCGCGTACCTCGCTGAGAAAACCAAGACCGGCCAGATGCCGCAGGATATCCTGGGCCAGGCGCGGGGGAAGGTTGATGTGAGCGGCGATCCGGACCAGATCCCAGGGTTTCTCCCCGCGATAGAAGGTTTCCGCGATGACCAGCATGGCGGTGAGGGAGACCAGTTCGCGGCTGGCGAAATTGACCTCGGGACCGCGGATGTCGCTGGAAGCGCGGCGTAGATTCTGCCAGGCGTAACTGACCTCGACCCCGAGCAGCACAATCATCCAGCTCACGTAGAGCCAGACCATGAAGATCGGCAAGGCGGCCATGGTGCCGTAAATGGCGTTGTAGCGCCCGACCCCGACCTGGAAATGGACATAGCCCCACTGCGCCAGTTGCCAGAGGGTGCCGCCGAGAATCCCGCCGACCAGGGCCGCCGAGGTATTCACCCGGGTATTGGGCATGAAGATGTAGAGGACGGTAAAGGTGATCCACATGCCGACATAGGGGATCGATTTGAACAGCAGCGGCACCAGCGGACCCAGGTAGCTGTTCTCCCGCAGGTGGGCGATGAGGTCGTTGCTGGCCAGGGAAGAGGTCATGGAGATGGCCGCCAGCACGAAGATGGGGCCGATGGTGACGACGGAAAAGTAATCGGAAAAACGCCGCAGCATGGGGCGGGTTTCGTCGACCCCCCAGATATGGTTGAAACTCTTTTCGATATTGGAAAGAAGGGTCAGCACCGTCATCACCAGGGCGGCGAGACCGACCACCCCGAGCCGGGCGACGTTGGTGTTGTCGATATAATGGATAATCTGGGCGACGACCTCCTCGGTCCCCGGCGCGAGATTATTCAGGATCAGCGGTTCGAGGGCGTTCTGCACGCCGAAGCCCTTGAGCAGGGCGAACATCAGGGCGAGCAGGGGGACGATGGACAAGAGCGTGGTGAAGGTCAACGCCGAGGCGCGCAGCATGCAACGGTCGGCGAAAAACCCCTGGAAAGCCGCAATCACCACCCGCGCCTGACGCAGCAGCAGGGCGCGAGGACGGGAAAGGCTCTCCGCCTCCATGCGCCAGAGATCCTCCTCCAGAAAAGTCCGGATTCTTTTCTGACCCTCAACAAAAATAGACATGCAACCTCCGAGGCAACCGCCCAAGACCCCGCCGAGGGGGACTCCTTCACCTTGACAAAAAAGACTACTGAACCAATCGAAAAATCAAAAGACTCCAACGTCTTCCCGCAAGGTTCGGGCGATACTGAGACGTTCTTCGGCGCGGGCTTCGTCCCCACCCGACTCTTTGACGAACAGCCGGTTGACCGCCGACAAAGTGGCGTTCAGCGTTTCCAGATCGATGACCGCCGAGGCGGGAAGGCTTTCCAGCCCCTGGAAATTCAACGGGCAGTAGTCGATGAAACGCTCGCCGTCGCGGCGGCCGAGCAGGGGCAGGCCGTGGGTGCGGCAGATGAGAGGGCGCGCTTCGTACAGCAGGCAGGCGCCGTCCTTGAGCAGGGGACAGGGGCCGTCTTCCGCCGCCGCCCGGGCGCGCTCGCGGATTTCCGCCGCCAGCCCCACCGGGGCCTCGGCCAGTGCCGCCGCCAGCGCCGCAGCCTCGACCGGAAAGAGAGCGAGATGGCGACAACAGCCGTCGCACCCCGGCGGCAGACGATCCCTTCGCGAAACTCCCCTTCGATACGGGCACAAAGCTCATCCACCCGCGCCGTCAGCTGCCGATAGTTCCTAAGCCTCTCCACCAATCCCCTCACTCCTTCAGTCTTCAGTCTTCAGCCTAACCTTAATCCAACGCCTCGACGTTATAAGCGCCGCAGCTCGCCAGATCGGACGCGCCGGCGCAAGGGAGCTGTCCGGCCAGTTCGCGCAGGGCGCTGCGCAAGCCCTCCTCATAGACCGGATGATAGAAGGGCATGCGCAACAGTTCCCCGACCTTCAGCCCCCGATCGATGGCCAGGGCCAACAGATGCACCAGGTGCTCGGCGGCGGGAACGCACATCTCGGCGCCGAGAAGCAAACCGCTCTTTTTGTCGGCATAGATATGCAGCACGCCCTTGTTCTTCTCCGCCGCGCGCGCCCGCCCGTGCCGGGCGAAGGAGACCTTGCCGACGACGACGGCGTCGGAGTCGAGCTCGCTCCGGCGCTTGCCCACCACCGCGACTTCCGGATCGCAGAAGACCACGGCCAGCGGCGTGCGGCGCTGGAAACAA
Organism: uncultured Desulfuromonas sp.; assembly: GCA_937982495.1. Lineage (GTDB taxonomy): Bacteria > Desulfobacterota > Desulfuromonadia > Desulfuromonadales > Trichloromonadaceae > Trichloromonas. Next base: position 6,988 of record CALJLX010000046.1, on the reverse strand, counting down.
TGAATCGTTTCGGCCACGGCGTTGAGGCCGGAGATATGCCCCTCGTCCGCCGCCTCGTGCAGGAGCGCCGCATGGCCGTTGGCGTCCCCGGCGAGGAAGATGGGGAGATCGACAACCTGCAGGCTCGTGGGATTGACCTGCGGCAGGCCGCGCTTGTCCAGGGGGATGCCGAGGGTCTCCAGCCCCAGACCGTCGACATTGGGTCGGCGACCCATGGCGACCAGCACCCGGTCGACCACCACGCTGCCGCCGCCGCCCGACACCTCGATGCCGCCGGCGACCCGGCGCGGCTCGGCCCCCGCGCCGGTGTGGATAGCGAACTCTTTTTCCAGCAGTTTGACCAGGGCCGCGTTCACTTCCTCGTCGCCGAGGCCCGCCAGTCGCGGACTCAGGTCGAAGGCGGTGACGGCGATACCGAGCCGGGCGAGGGCCTGGGCCATCTCTACCCCAATGGCGCCGAGGCCGATGACCGCCATGCGCCCCGGCAGGTCGGTCTGTTCGAAGAGATTGTCGGTGGTGAGAATCCCGTCGCCCAGCGCGCGCCAGGCCTCGGGGACGACCGGGCGGCTGCCGGGGGCGAGAACGATGCGTTTGCCGTGGAAACGGCGGCCGTCGACCTCGACGGTTTGTGCGTCGAGCAACCGGGCGCGACCGGCGATATTACGCTCGCCGAGATCCTCGGTCGCCTTGAGTACGCCGCCGACAAACTTGTCCCGCAGACTCCGCACCCGCCGCAGCACCGCCGGAATGTCGACGGCGAGGCTCTCGCCGCCGGAAATCCCGAAAGCGGGAAAATCCTTGCGCCGGGCAAAGGCGTTGGCCGCTTCGATCAGGGCCTTCGAGGGCATGCAGCCGACCCGGGCGCAGGTCGTGCCGTAGGGGCCGTCGTTGATCAGCAGAAAACTGTCGGTGCGTTTGCGCACCTCGCGCAGGGCCGCCAGCCCGGCGGAACCGGCGCCGACGATAATGACGTCGAAGTTTTGCACCATACTCTCCTCCCCTTCAAATCACTCGATGAAAATGAGGTCCGTCTTTCGTCCTCAGGAACCGAAGGCCTGACGGATGCCGTCGAGCACGTACTGAACGGCGAGAAAGGCCAGCACCAGGCCCATCAATCGGGTAACGATGGCGGCCCCGAGAGCGCCGATCAGCCGCAGCAGGGTGTCGGCGCGCAGCAGCAGCAGGCAGGTAGCGATAAAAACCAGGGCGCTCGCCGCCAAAAGGGCGAGATAATCGGCCGCCGTGCGGACATGCTCGACAAAAATGAGCCCGGTGGCGATGGCCCCCGGCCCCGCCAGCAGGGGAAAGGCCAGCGGAGTGATGGAAATATCCGCCTTGGCCTCGGCCAGACGTTCCTCCCGGCGGCTGGTGCCGGTCCCGGTGGGGCGGCCATAAAGCATCTCCAACGAGATCACGAAGAGCAGAAGCCCGCCGCAGATCCGCACCGCCGCCGTTTCGATGGCGAAATAGTCCATCATCAGCCGCCCGCAGAGCAGAAAAAAAACGAGGATGGCGAAGGCCGCCAGGCAGCCGCGAACGGCCATGGCCCGCCGCTGGGCGCGGGTATTGTCCGGGGTGATGGCGAGAAAAACCGGCACCCCGGCGATGGGATCGACGATGATGAAGAGTTGCAGGGCGAAGGCCGTGAAGATCGCGAACGATGAATCCATACCCCGCCTTCCCTCCCTAAGGGTTCTTGCGTTCCAGCTTTTCCACCGGCAGACCCAAGGTTTCCGGAGCGGCGTCGAACTCGGCGGGATTGCCGACCAGCACCAGCTGCTGCCGATCGGGATTCAGATAAGCCCGGGCGACCCGCTGGACATCCGCGACGGTAACCGCGGCGATCTTGTCGCGATAGGTCTGCAGATAGTCCGGCGCATAGTCGTAATAATCGAGGCGCATCTGCTGGTTGACCACCTGCCGGCTGTCGCTGAAGGCGAAAACGAAGGAGTTGATCAGGCTCTCCTGGGCCAGCCGCAGTTCCTCCATCGTCACCGGATTTTCCCGCAGATCGTTCATGATGTCGCGCATCAGGGCGACGACTTCGACAGCGGCGCCGTTCTTGGTTTCGCAGCCGGCGACGAAAGGCCCGGGCAGGCGTCGCCCGATGTCGTAGTAGGAATAGACCGAATAGGCCAGGCCCCGGTTGGAACGAACCTCGCGCATCAGCCGGGAATTGAAACCGCCACCGCCGAGGATGAAGTTCATCACCCGCACCGCCGGCAGATCGGGGTTGTCCTTGTCGATGGCGACCTCGCCGAAAAGGATGGTGCTTTGCGGAATCTCCTTTTCCGCCAGCCACAGCGCCGGGGCTTCGGCCGACACCAGCGGCGGCACCGGCGCCTTGCGCCCCTGACCGCCGGTCCGGTCGGCGAAGATTTCCGTCATCAGGCGCGTCACCTCGGCACGGTCGAAGTCGCCGCTGATCCCGATCCAGAGGGGCGCTTCGGCCAAATCGCGACAATGGCGCGCGACCAGATCGTCGCGCCGGATCGATTCCAGACCCGTGACGCTCGGCGAACGGCCCAGGGGATGTTCGCCGTAGAGGGCGCGCATCAGCTCTCGCGAGGCGAGCGCGCCGGGGTCGTCATCCTGGCGCCGCACCAGCTCGATCGCCTGGCGCCGCGCCAGTTCCAACCGTCCGGCGTCGAATCGAGGCCGATAGAGGACGTCGTGGAGCATCTCCAGCCCGGCGCGCAGGTCGTCCCGGCGCAGGGAGAGGGCCATCTGGGTGGTGTAGGTATCGGCGGCCACGGTAAAATCGGCGGCCAGGCGCTCCAGTTCGCGATCGAAGGCTTCCGGCGCGAAATCGCCCGCGCCGCCGGTGCGCAGCAGCGCCGCCAGCAGATCGGTCAGGCCGGTCTGCTCCGGCGGATCGGCGATCCCCCCCGAACCGGCCGTGACGCTGATCTCCACCAGGGGCAGTTCATGATCCTCGTGCAGATAGAGGCGGATGCCGTTGGCCAGGGTCACCGCCTCGATGCGCGGCACCTCGAATTTCAAGGGGGCGAAGCTGAGCTGGTCCGGCCGAACCGGCGCCGAGACGGAGCAGCCCGCAAGGAGCAGAAGAAGGATCGACGGCAGCCGGCGAAACGCGCGGATCATCGCTGGCCCCCTTCCTTGTTCAGCACGGCGACGGTGCGGTTGGCCGGACTGAAGTAACGCTTGGCCGTCGCCATGATCTCCTCGGCGCCGATGCTCGCCACCTGTTTATCGTAATCGACCAGATAGCGCCAGTCGCCGGCGATGGTCTGGTAGTAGGTCAGCATCCGGGCCAACCCGGAGTTGGTCTTGAGATAGCGCAGCCGGTCGGTGGCCAGACGATTGCGGGAACGGGTCAGTTCTTCCTCGCTCACCGGCTCGCTCGCCAACCGGTCGAGTTCGGCGTAGATCGCCGTCGCCACTTCCGCCGTCGTGTGGGGGTGGCGGGGGGTGGCGGAGATCACGAAAAGATTGGGATAGCGGGAACCGGGGGCGGCCGAGGTGGAAATATCGGCGGCCAGCTGTTTTTCCACCACCAGGCTCCGATAGAGGCGGGAGGTGCGGCCCTGACCGAGAATCAGGTCGATGAGGTCGAAGACGTAGTCCTCCCGCTCGGGCAGGGTCGGTTTGTGGTAGCCCACCAGCAACGCCGGCTCCGCGTCGAAGGAAACCTCAACCCGCTTTTCTCCCCGCTGCGGCGGCTCCACCGCCGTTACCGGCGGAACCGGCGTCCCCGGCGGGATGTCGCCGAAATAGCGTTCGATCATGGCCACCGTCGCGTCGAAATCGAGATCGCCGACCAGGGCCATGACGGTGTTCACCGGTGCATAGTAACGCTTCAGGAAATCGCGGGTTTCCTCCAGGGATAGGTTTTCGATATCCGAATGCCAGCCGATGATCGGGTTGCGATAGGGATGGACGGTGAAGGCGGTCGAAAGCAGATGTTCGTAGAGCATCCCCCCGGGGTCGCTGTCGTAGGACCGTCGCCGCTCTTCCCGAATGACCTCGCGTTCGGTGAAGAACTCGCGCAGCACCGCGTTCTTCATCCGATCCGCCTCGATGGCGGCCCAGAGCTCCAGCTTGTTGGCGGGCAGGGAGACGAGATAGGTAGTGAGATCCTTGCCGGTGAAGGCGTTGTAGCCGACGCCGCCGTTCTCGGCATAGATGCGGGAAAATTCATCCTTGACCACGAAGGCCTTGTGCCGCTCCTGCAACTCGCCCAGCCGTTGGCGCAAACCCTCAAGTTCTTTGGCATCGGCATCCTTGCGCCCCTTGAGGGCGTCGAGCCGGGTTCCCACGTCCTCGATCTCTTCCAGTAGGGGTTTTTCCCGGGCGTAGTCGCTCGTCCCCAGGGTGGTCGTCCCCTTGAAGAGCATGTGTTCGAGCAGATGGGCGACGCCTCGGGTTTCGCTCGTTTCATGCACCGAGCCGACGCCGATGGTGATGTAGGCGGTAAAGGTCGGCGCGTCGGCGCGTTCGACCAAGAGCAGCTTGAGTCCGTTGGCGAAGGTGTGTTCGCGCACCTTTTCGGCCAGGGTATCGGCCCCGGCCAGGGTCGTCAGCGACAGCAGAAAAAGGGTGAAAAGGGTCGCCGGACCCCGCGTCAGACAAAGTTTCGACAGCATGGGACTCCTTGAATTGGGTGGCTTGACGTGTTCCGATAAATTCGCCGGACACTCGACAGGATAGCCGAGCACCGCTTTTTGCGAAACCCCAAATTGATCGGGAGAAGTCGGGGAATGAACGCGGAGAGGAAAAAGGCGGGAGAGAGAAGAACGGACGGCGGGTTTTCAGTTGCTATCGCCGTCGTCACGCTGGGCCTTTTCCAGCAGCAAGGGAAACTGTTCGCTGAAGGAGGAATTGGCGACCCTCATAAAATTCTTGAGGGCGGTCAGCTCCAGACGCATCCGTTCCACTTCCCGGCGCAACTCGTCGAGTTCCTGGACGAAGGAAGGGGAACCGGCGTGGGACCCGGCAACGGGGATGTGCAGGGGATTTTGCCGCATATTGTCGTTCATTTTCCAACCTTCCCGGCCGTCCCGAGGAAATTGCTCGACGGCCACGCCGTCCCGGATAGGAGCGGCTTTACCGTAAAAGTCTACCCGCCCGCCGGTGTCTGTCAAGAAATGCCGGGCGGCAACAAAGCTGTCGACAAAGTGCCCGGCGAGGATTATTTTAAGCCCTGATTCATTGATCCCGGCAGCCCCCCCGACACAGCACGACGCAACGGAGCCCCCCATGAGCAGAAGACGAATTGCAGTATTGACCAGCGGCGGCGACAGCCCCGGCATGAACGCGACCGTACGCGCCGTGGTACGCGCCTGTCTCGCCGCCGGCGTGGAAATCGTCGGCTTCCAGAAAGGCTACACCGGCCTCATCGACCGCCTGTACGAAATTCTCACAACCCGTTCGGTGAGCAACATCCTCCAGCGCGGCGGCACCTTTTTGCAGAGCGCCCGCTGCAAGCAGATGATGGAAGAAGCCGGGCAGCGCCTGGCCGCCGACAATCTCAAGGGGCTGGGTGTCGACGGGCTGGTGGTGATCGGCGGCGACGGCAGCCTGCGCGGCGCCCGCTCCCTGCAACGTCAGGGCATCCGGGTCATCGGCATCCCCGCTTCCATCGATAACGACATTCCTTTCACCGATATGTCCCTGGGGGCCGACACCGCCCTCAACAACATCATCCACGCCGTCGACTGTCTCAAGGACACCGCCTCTTCCCATGACCGCACCTTCGTCGTCGAAACCATGGGGCGCAACTGCGGCTACCTGGCGGTCATGTCGGCCATCGCCAGCGGCGCCGAATACGCCCTGATTCCCGAGGCCCCCTACGACATCGACGACATCTGCAAAAGCCTGCGCCGTCGCTATGAAGAGGGGCGCAGCAATTCCATCATCATGGTCGCCGAAGGCGCCGGCAAAGCCCAGGAGATCGCCGATCAGATCAAGGACAAGATCGGTTTTGAAACCCGGGTCATGATTCTCGGCCACTACCAGCGCGGCGGCTCCCCCACTTCCTTCGACCGCACCCTCGCCGCCCGCTTCGGGGTGGCGGCGGTGGACGCCCTGCTCGCCGGCGACGGCGGCAAGATGGTCGGTCTCGCCTATTCCGCCATCAAACTGACCGACATCGAAGAGGTGCTCGCCAAGGGCCGGCGCGGCATCGACCCGGTCATCCTCAAACTCGCCACCACCCTCGGCGTCTGACGCAACAAGGGCGCACCGGAAGTTAGCGGCGCGCCCTCTTTTCATCCCCGTCGGAAGCTCAGCCCTCCTTACTCCCGCGCCATCAGCCAACCTTTGAATTTCCCGAAGCCCCGCCACCGACTGAACTGATCGAGATAGCTGTAGATGACCGGCACCACCGCCAACGTCAGCACGGTGGAGGAAAAGAGCCCGCCGGAGATGGCGACGGCCATGGGCTGGCGGCTTTCGCTCCCCTCGCCGATGCCGAGGGCGACGGGCAATACCCCGGCGATGGTGGAAATCGCCGTCATCAGAATCGGCCGCAGCCGGGTGGCGCCGGCTTCGACCAGCGCTTCGTCGAGCCCCACTCCGGAACGCCGCAGCTGATTGGCGTAATCGATGAGGAGAATGCCGTTCTTGGCCGCCAGACCGATGAGCAGCACCAGGCCGATCATGGAATAAAGGTTGAGGGTGTTCCCCAGCAGCAGCAGCAAGCCGAAGGCGCCGATGAAGGAAAGGGGCAGCCCCGTCATGATCGCCAGCGGTTGGCTGAAACTTTCGAACTGGGAGGCGAGAACCATGTAGGTCAGAACGGTCGCGAGCAGAAAGGCGAAGAGCACATACCGGCCCGTTTCCCCCAGGGTCTCGGCGCTGCCGGAAAACTTGACGACATAACCTTCGGGCAGGAGGGTGGTGGCCAGGGCCTGGACCTCGGGGATCGCCGCCCCGAGCAGCTTGCCCTCTTCGAGGGTGGCATAGACGGTGGCCGAACGCTGCCGGTCGAGACGGTTGATGACGCTCGGCCCGACCCCTTCCTCGA
>CALJLX010000045.1 GCA_937982495.1 uncultured Desulfuromonas sp. | reverse complement strand
CACCGGGGTAATATCTCCCCAACCCATGATATTTCGCACCACTTCCCCCGGGTTCCCGGCGTAGCGGATACTGCCGACACCGCTGATGTCCCCCTGCAACCGCTCGCTGGCATGGACCTCGGCGGAGCCGGCGCCGCTGATCGCCACGGCAACCTGCTTTGACTTTAGTTGCCGGGCGAGAAGCCCCGAGGCCCCGTCGATTTTGGCGGCCAGTCGGTCCACCGCTCCATCCAGGGTCATGTTGCTGGAACCGGAAAGGGCCACCTCCAGGGACTCACCCTTGAGATCGGCCACCTGAAATTCATTGGCGCCGCTGGAACGGATGAGATCGAGAGTCTCCACCGTGATGGTCAGGGTCATGGGCGCGCTGGCACAGATCGATTTTTTCGAAGTGACACGCAAGATCCCGTCATGAACTTCGGTCAGGATCAAGGGGAGCAGGTTGTCGTCAGCGGAGATTTCGACGCTCTGATCCTTTTGGCAGGCGATCCGCACGGTGTAGGCGCCGTCGACTTCCAGGCCGTGAAAGGCCGGAAGGGAGCGGCTTTCTTCCTTGGCGGAGCCGCTCCCCTGGACACAACCGCTGACGTTGCCGGTATTGACGATGTTCGAGCCGATGTTGATTTGTACGGCTCCCCAGCTTTGTCCCGAGGCGAGGAGGATACCGGCGCAGGAAAGGGTCAAAAAAGTTTTAAGATGGCGAGCATGCATGGCAGCTCCTTAGAAAAATGCGGAATTGGTCATTTACGTACTAAATTGAGGCCGATGACTACTTGATGCTCCCGAAGGGCCTGCCCAGTTCATCCTTTTTGACCTCGCCGTTGCCGACCTCACCGAAAACCCGGCTGTAAACCAGTTTGGCCTCGCCGGTCGCGGTATCGGCCATGAACAGGCCGAATCCTCCGCCTTTTTCCCCGAAGTCGGAACTCCAGGCGGAGATCTGATAGCGCCCATAGTTCGGCGGGCCGAAATTGTTGGCGCCGACAATGTCTCCGGCTCCGGCCAGCAGCATCACTGCCAAGGCGGCGAGCAAACCCAAACAGAAATATTTGAAACGACCTTTTTGCGGCTGAATATCCATTGGGTCTCCGGAAATCATCTTTTTTTGCCGTTAGCGGCGGTGAAATCATCGACTTGAGCGCCCTGCCCTTCGACGTCGATGATTTCCCTGTCGGTAATGATGTTCTGTCCCAGAACTTCCGAGGCCTCCTTAAGGTTGAGCTGCATTTTCACATAGGCATCCCCCTCCGGAGTCCACCCGTATTCGGTCAGTTCCGCCATGAAGAGGGTGGCCATGACCTTGGTTTTCACCAGGTCGGAGGTAAGCATGAAATTTTCCACGGTGGTGTGGCTTTCCAGTTCAAAGCCGACCAGCTGTTTGATCAGTTCTTTGTAGGCGTCAAGTTCCGCCGCTCGCAGCGCTTTGAGCGGACCGGCGGCCTTGGGGGTCGAGGTGGCGAAGCCGACGCGCCGGAAGACTTTATTTCCGAGGTTTACCGTCTGGCCGTCGATGTTGGTGATGCTCGGCATCTTTACCGAAGCCGTCACTTGGGCGATATCCTGGTTGGCGTCGTAGACGACTTCTTCGAAGACGATTCCCTTGATCTGGGCGGCGGTCTTCGATTCGGTATTGCCGATGAAGCTCGCCGAAACCATGTCTTCCACCCGCTCCTCGGCCCGCAGCTTGAGTCCGTAGACCGATTCAACCAAAGCGCGTTCCGCCATGACTTTCGCGGCCTTGACACTCATGATGCGCTTGTTGCCGGCCATAGCCGGCGTCGCCACCAGCAGTAGACAGCACAGCGCGGCCAGAAAAAAACCAGGGTACTTGCTAGGCATGGAACGCTCCTTTATTCGGCCGAAATTTTTGTTTGCTGGCCTTCGAAGGTAATAGGTTTCTCATCGATAGTGGAGAATTTTCGGCTGTAAACCTGCAGATTGATCGAGCCGTCCTGAAGGTATCGGGCCTCGGCTTTAAGTTCGAGCTTTCCGTCCCGGGGAAGCTCTTCCTGTTCGAGCAGTTGTTGATTGAGCTCGGACAGCTCCTTCACCCTCTCCTCGACCATGACACGATTGCCGGCGGTCGCCAAGGCGGCACCGGGACCAAGGACGCAGACCAGCAGGGAGATGGCGACAGTATGTTGGGTCTTGGTCGGCATTTTCTCACCATTCCTCGTCGCTGAGTTTCCGGCCGACCGAACCACTGGTCGACACCGGTGCCGGGGCCGGGGCCGGCGCAGCTTTGGGCGCCGGTGGGGGTGTCGGCTTACTGGCCGCGGCGGCTGCAGCGGCCTTGCTTGCCTGGGTCGCTCGCGACGCCGGCTGTGAGGGTGCCGGGGCTGGGGCTGACGGGGGCGGCGTTGGGGCGGATTGTGCTGTCGCGGGGGCCGGAGCTGGAGCCGGAGCGGATTGGACCGTGGCCGGTGCCGCCGGGTTCGGTGCCTGGCTGGGTCAGGAAGCTGACGGGGTGGTGGGGGCAACACCGCCTAGAAGCATGGTTCTTTGTC
>CALJLX010000044.1 GCA_937982495.1 uncultured Desulfuromonas sp. | reverse complement strand
CCCGACGCGGGTTTGCCTTCGTCGAGGCTGAGTTGCAGGCGTTGGCCGCAGACCCAGACGTCCTTGAGCAGACGGATGGTTTCCTTGGGCAGATCGGCGGGCAGGTCGACCAGGCTGAAGGCGTCGTGGAGTTTGATCTGGCCGATGTGGGTGCTGCTCAGTTGCGCTTCGTTGCTGATGGCGCCGACAATGTGGCGGGGTTCGACGCCGTGGATGCGGCCGACTTCGATGCGATAACGACAGCTGTCGCCGGTCTTTTCGCGGACGCGGGGGCGGTCCACGGCCTCGGGCGCCGCCTCGACCTTCTCTTCGGCGCCGCCTTCCATTTGCAGGGGTTTGTCCTTCTGCACCAGATAAGCCAGGGTCGCGGCGATCCGGCGCAAGCCGACATCGTATTCGTCCTGATAGTTATCGATCAATTCCTCGAAAAATTCGAGATCCTGCGATTCCATCGCCTCGGCGATCATTTCTTTGAACAGGCCGATGCGCCGGTCGGTGATGTCCTTGCGGGTCGGCAGGGTCATGGGGGTAATCGGCTGGCGGGTGGCTTGTTCGATGGCGTAGAGCATCCGCCGCTCGCGGGGCGCGACGAACAGGATCGCCTTCCCTTCCCGCCCCGCCCTCCCCGTCCGGCCGATGCGGTGGATGTAGGCCTCGGTGTCGTAGGGGATGTCGTAGTTGACCACGTGGCTGATGCGCTTGACGTCGAGGCCGCGCGCCGCCACGTCGGTGGCGACGACGATGTCGAGAGCACCGTTTTTCAGGCGCTCGACGGTCTTCTCGCGCATCGCCTGGGTCATGTCGCCGTTTAAGGGCGCGCAGGAAAAACCCCGTGCTTCGAGCTTTTCCGCGAGTTCGACGGTGGCGATCTTGGTGCGGACGAAGATGATCATGCCGTCGATCTCTTCCGCTTCGAGAATCCGGGTCAGGGCGTCGAGTTTGTGCAACCCCTTGACCTGCCAGAAGCGCTGGCTGATGGTCTCGACCGTCGAGGTCTTGTTCTTGATGCGAATTTCCACGGGATTCTTCAGATGGCGGCGGGCCACCTGCAAGACCTCGCTGGGCATGGTCGCGGAAAAGAGCGCGGTCTGCCGATCCGGCGGGGCATGTTCGAGAATCTGCTCGACCTCTTCGATGAAGCCCATCTTGAGCATCTCGTCCGCTTCGTCCACCACCACCGCCAGCAACCGGTCGAGCTTGAGGGTGCCCCGGCGCAGATGGTCCTGAATCCGTCCCGGAGTCCCCACCACCGCCTGCACGCCCCGCGCCAACTGGCGCAACTGCTGGCTCATGTTCTGGCCGCCGTAGACCGGCAACACCTGAAAGCCCGGCAGATGGCGGGCGTAGGTCTGCATCGCCTCGGCCACCTGCAAGGCCAGCTCGCGGGTCGGGGTCAGCACCAGAATCTGCGGATATTTCAGCGCCGGATCGATGCGGCTCAAGAGCGGCAGGGAAAAAGCGGCGGTCTTGCCGGTGCCGGTCTGCGCCTGGCCGAGGAGATCGCGCCCTTCGAGGAGCGGCGGGATGCTCTGAGCCTGGATCGGCGAGGGGGTTTCGTAACCGACTTCGTCGATGACCCGGAAAACGGCCGGGGCCAGGGCGAGCTCGGCAAAACTGACGATGGCTTCTTCGCTCATGGGAATCCTTTGCGGAGGGAATGGAACAACGGGAAATGGTCCCATCATAATCGTTCAGGAAGAAAAACAAAAGGCGCCGTGACCGGAAAAGTCAGGACGCCTCGGGAAA
>CALJLX010000043.1 GCA_937982495.1 uncultured Desulfuromonas sp. | reverse complement strand
CCACCACGCGTCAGGCAGGACGATAGGTCATGCAACTGCCGCGCTGATCGAGCCGAATCACCGGCTCCCCCGGAGCCGCGCTACGCCGGCACCGGCCACCTTGGTTGTGCTTGCATTTCGCACTGCAAACCACTCGTACCATGTCGTACCTCCTCCAGAGATTAGCTGTTGCTCATACGGCGAAATTTAAGCACAGCCTCCGGCAAAAGGAAAGCGGTTTTCTTAGAGATTGTTTACTTTGTGGAGTTTCCCTATCAATTCGGGGAGTTGTCAAGGCGAAGCTGATGGGCCTTGGTAAAAAAACCGCGCCGACCGAAGATCAGGATGAGAAAGGAGGTCACCGCCACGCTGGCGGTGATGACACACATGATGGCGATCTGGTAGCGCACCGCCAGCAGTGGTTCGGTGCCGGAGAGGATCTGGCCGGTCATCATGCCGGGGAGAAAGACGATGCCCATGGCGGCCATGGCGTTGATGGAAGGGATCAGGGCCGCGCGAAAGGCGCCACGCACCGCCTCGGCCGACGCCTGTCGGGCACTCGCCCCAAGGCAGAGGGAGGTCTCGATCTCCAGCCGTCGCTCTTTCATCTCGGCGGCCAGGCGTTCGGCGGCCAGGCTCGCGCCGGTCATGGAGTTGCCGATGATCATGCCCGCCAGCGGGATGAGATAGCGGGGGTCGTACCAGGGGGTGAGGCCGATGACCAGTGTGCAGAAGAAGAAGGTAGCGCCGAAACAGCCGAAAAAGAGGGAGACCCCCACTACCCGATGAAAGCGCGGCATGCGGTCCTTGACCCGCGCGCCGACGGCATGGACGGCAAAGCCGCCCATGACCAGCAGGATGAGGAGCACCGGCGCCGGACTGGCGAGGGTGAAGACGGTTTTCAGCAGGTAGCCGACCAGAAACAGCTGCGCGATCATGCGCAGGGAGGACCAGAGCAGATCGCGCTCCTGGCCGATACCATTCCATCGGGCCAGAGCGGCGACAAAGAGGATCAGGCCGTAGACCAGGGCCAGATCGAGCAGGGAAAGATCGACGACGCCGTCACTCATGGGCATCCTCCGGCGAAGCGAGAAAACGCCGCAGGGCGTCGGCGCGGGGATTTTCGAAGAAATCGGCGGCCGTGCCCTCTTCGAGAATCCGGCCGTTTTCGAGAAAGGCCGCCCGATCGGCCACGCGTTGCGCCAGGCGCAGATCGTGGGTGAGCATGACCAGGGTCAGTCCCCCTTCCCGGCGGATGTCGCGCAGGGATTGGCCGAGCTGGTCGGCGGTGGGGCGGTCGAGGGCGCTGGTCGGCTCATCGAGGAGCAGCACCCCCGGCCCGGTCAGCAAGGCGCGGGCCAGGGCCAGGCGCTGCTGCTGACCGATGGAGAGGGAACGGGCCTGACGGGGGAGCAGATCCCCGGGCAGTCGGCAGAGGTCGAGCACCCGCCGTACCTCTTCGGAATCGGCCACAGGTTGCGGCAGGCCGCGAAAAACGAAGGGGCGCCGCAGATTGTCGAGGACCGTGCCGTCGTACATGAAGGGAACTTGCGGGACGGCGGCGACCCGCCGCCGCAAGGCCAGCGGATCGAGGCTTGCGATGTCGATTCCGGAAAGCAGAATGCGGCCGGCATCGGGATCTTCCAGCCGGTTCAGCAGCCGCAGCAGGGTGCTCTTGCCGCCGCCGGAGGGGCCAACCACGACCATCAGGCAGCCTGCCGGCACCGCCAGATCGATGCCGCGCAGAATCTCCACCGGCCGCTCCTCGGGATCGCGCCGCACCTTGCGCAGTCCCTCCAGCAGCAGGCTCTCCCCCGGGTCGGTCATCCCCCGCCCCGCAGGCGCTTGAGAACCTGCTTCAGATCCTCCCAGGCTTCCCGCTTGGCCGCCGGGTTGCGCAGCAGATAGGCGGGATGGTAGGTCGGCAGCAACGGAATGCCCTGATAGTCCCGCCACTGCCCGCGCAGACGGCTGATCGGGGTGTTGTCGGCGAGCAGGGACTGGCTGGATACACGGCCCAAAGCCAGGATGATCTCCGGCGCGATCGCCGCCAGTTGGCGTTCGAGAAAAGGCCGGCAGGCGGCGATTTCCCCGGGTTCCGGATCCCGGTTGCCGGGGGGACGACATTTGACGACATTGCAGATGTAGACCTCGGAGCGCTCCAGGCCGATGGCGAAGAGCATGCGGTCGAGCAGCCGTCCGGCCTCGCCGACGAAAGGCTCCCCCCGCTCATCCTCTTCCCGCCCCGGTCCTTCGCCGACCAGCACCAGCCGGGCGCGCTGGGCGCCGACGCCGAAGACGATATGGCGCCGTCCCCTGGCCAGGGGACAGCGTTGGCAGTCGCCGAGATCGGCGCGGACTTCTTCCAGGGTTTCGCTGCGACAGGGGACCGTCCCGCCTCGGTCGAGGCCGCGCACGTTCGGTGGGCAGACCGGCGGATTATCGGCGAGGGGGGGCAGCGGCAGTGCCCCGAGACCGAGGCGATCCAGATCCTGCAGTACTCCCCGCGCCTGGGCGAGGGCTTCGCGCAATTCCTGACGGAGATTTTCCGGCATGGCTGATTTCCGGGGAAAGGGGTGGCTCCGACCGGTACTCCTTTACTTGACCGCCGGTAAGGATTATCCTGCTACAATATTTTTCCGAGATGCCTATGTTATTGCGTTGCGCTTTCCTTTTTATCCTTCTGCTGTTGATTCCCGGCGAGGCCCTGGCCTGGGGGATCGGCGTGCATCTGCAACTCGGCTCCCATATCCTCGCCCATCTCCAGCAGTTGCCGCCGCTCTTGCAGACCCTGCTCGGCGCCTATCCCCAGGACTATCTCTACGGCTGCATCGCCGCCGACATTACCCTGGGCAAGAAGTTCACCCACTACCTGCAACACTGCCACAGCTGGCGCATGGGCCGGAAGATTCTCGACGCGGCCCGGAGTGCGCCGCAAAAGGCCTGCGCCTACGGCTACCTGAGCCATCTCGCCGCCGACACCGTCGCCCACTCCTACCTGGTGCCGTTCAAGATGGCGCGCACCTTCAACACCGTCTTTCTCAAGCACGCCTACTGGGAAGTCCGCGCCGAGGCCCAAGTGCCGCCGGAAATCTGGGCGGTGGCCCGAAGCATCGCCCGCAAACGCTTTCCCGACAACGACCTGCTGCTGCGCGGGGAACTCTCGGATACCATCTTTTCCTTCACCACCAATAAACGGCTCTTCAACTCCCTGCTGCTGCTCAGCCGTCTGCGCCAATGGCAGAAGATGCTGCGCTCCATCGACCACAACTCCAAGTGGACCTTCAGCCCGGCCGATCAGGAGGAATATCTCTCCCTGGCCCGGGAGGCGGGGCTGAGCATCCTGACGGGGATGGAGGAAAGCCCTTACTGGAAGGCCGATCCCACCGGCGAGCGGGCGATCAACGCCGCCAAGATGATCCGCAAGAACCTCAATCTCCTCTGGCTCGACGGCAAGCTCCCGGGCAAGGACGGCGAAGCGATCCTCGCCGACCTCAAACCCCGCTTCCGCGAAGGCATCACCCGCCCCGACGATCTATTGAAGCTGCTCTCGGCGTATTGATGGAAAGGGCGTAAGGGGGATGCGGTTCCTTGCGTCACCGCATCCTACGCCCATGCCACGCCCCTACGGCGCGGATCGGGGCGTTTACGGCGCGGGCCGCAGCAACCGGGCGACGCGGTCGAGGAGCTGGTCGGCGACCTCGTCCTTGCCGAGCAGGGGGAGTTCCTCGCCGGAGCCGTCCCGAAAAAGCAGGCGCACGGCGTTGGTGTCGACATCGAAGCCGGCGTCGACGCGGCTGACGTCGTTGGCGACAATCAGGTCGAGATTCTTCTCCGTCAGCTTCTTGCGGGCGTTCTCCAGCAGGTCGGCGGTCTCGGCGGCGAAGCCGACCAGCAGGCGGTTCCCCTTGAGCTTCCCCAACTCGGCGAGGATGTCCGGGTTCTTCTCCAGCGGCAGAATCAGCGATCCCTCCAGCCCCTTCTTGATCTTCTGTTCGGCGCGCATGGCCGGGCGGTAATCGGCGACCGCCGCCGCCTTGATCACCACCGTCGTCTCCTCCAGCCGTTCCAGCACCGCCTCGCGCATCCCCCGGGCGCTCGTCACCGGTACCAGCTCGACCCCAACCGGCGCCGCCAGGGCCGTCGGGCCGCTGACCAGGATCACCCGCGCCCCGCGCCGCCGGGCGGCGCGGGCGATGGCGTAACCCATCTTGCCCGAGGAGTAGTTGCTCAGATAGCGCACCGGGTCGAGCTCCTCGCGGGTCGGCCCGGCGGTCACCAGCACCGTCTCTCCGGCCAGATCCTGAGGTGTGAGCAGGGCCAGGGTCTCCTCGAAAATCCGCGCCGGTTCCGGCATCTTCCCCTTCCCTTCCCAGCCGCAGGCGAGAAAACCGGTGGCCGGTTCGAGGAAATGATAGCCGAGCCCCTCCAGCTTCTGCTGATTCATCTGATAGATGGGATTCTCGAACATGTTGACGTTCATCGCCGGGACGAAAAGAACCGGCGCTTTGGTCGCCATCAGGGCGGTGCTGAGCAGATCGTCGGCCAGGCCGTTCGCCACCTTGCCGATGAGGTTGGCCGTGGCCGGCGCCACCACCACCAGATCGGCGCGGTCGGCCAGGGAGATGTGGCCGATTTCCCGTTCCTGGTAGAGATTGAAGAGCTCGGTGTGCACCGGGTTGCCGGAAAGGGTCTGGAAGGTGAGCGGCGTCACGAACTCGCGGGCGCTCGCGGTCATCACCACGAAGACCTCGGCCCCGGCCTTGACGAAGAGCCGCAGCAGCTCCACCGCCTTGTAGGCGGCGATGCCGCCGGTGACGCCGAGGAGGATGGTTTTATCCTTGAGCATGGCCTTGCCTCCCTTTAGATGAATGCGCCGACAAAGGGGTTGTTGCGCTTTTCCCGGCCGATGCTGGTGTCGGGACCGTGGCCGGGATGCACCACCGTCGCTTCGGGCAGCACCAGCAGCTGTTCGCGGATGGCGGCCAGCAGCTGTTGGTGATTCCCCCCGGCCAGGTCGGTGCGGCCGATGGAGCCGGCGAAGAGGGTATCGCCGGCGAAGAGATGGCAGTCGACCAGCAGGCAGATGCCGCCGGGGCTGTGCCCGGGAGTATGGATGACCCGAATGCGCAGCTCGCCGACGCTCCACTCCTCCCCGCCGGCAAGGGTGCGGGTCGGCGCCGGGGAGGGCAAGACGCTCAGGCCGAAAAGCTCGGCATGACGCTCGGACTGGGCGAGCAGCGGCACATCCTTTTCGTGGATAAGCAACTCGGCGCCGGTCTTTTCCACCAGAAACGCATTGGCGCCGATATGGTCGAAATGGCCGTGGGTGTTGACCACCAGCCTGGCCCGCAACCCGGCATGATCGAGCGCCGCGAGAATACGCCCGCCCTCGTCGCCGGGATCGATGACCAGCGCCTCGCGGGTCGTCTCGCACCCGACGATGTAACAATTGACTTGCAGCGGCCCGACCGGCAACGCTTCGATGATCATGTTCATCCCTCCTTGCCCGAATCTTCACCGAAAAGATCGAGACTTTTGCCCTTGAGCTGATCCCCCAGGGTGAAGCCGAAACCGCGCCGGCCCTGGTCCTTGCCCCGATTCCCTTCCGGCGCCTTCGGCCGCTCGCTCGCGACCGGCCGGGATGACAGCGGCGCGGCGGCGACCGTCTCCCGCGCGGTGACGGCCGGAACGGGAGCGGACGGCGCCCGGGAAGTGCCGTCGCGGAAGAAATAGCGGTCGTAGAGGCGATGATAACTGGTCCAGGAGCCCTCCCGGTCCGGTTCCTTGGCGATATGCGTAGACACCCCGTTGATCTTGGAGTCGAGATCGTCGATGAAATTGAGGACCACCGCTTCCAACGTCTTCGGCCGTTTCGGCGAGCCGTATTCGTACTGGCCGTGGTGCGACAGCAGCAGATGCTTGAGGAGCATCGCCAGCTTCGGCGGGAATCCGGGGATGCCCTGGATCTTCTCGCCGATCATCTCCACCCCCATGACGATGTGGCCGATCAGCTTGCCTTCGTCGCTGTAATCGAAAGAGCGCTCGTAACGCAGTTCGTCGACCTTGCCGATGTCGTGCAGCAGGGCGCCGACGATGAGCAGGTCGCGGTCGATCCCGGGATAACGGCGGCTGACATCGTCAGCCAAAGTCGCCACCGCCAGGGAATGTTCGAGCAGGCCGCCGAGGTAGACGTGATGCATCGCCTTGGCCGCCGGCGCCGCCGCGTAACCGGACATGAACTCCTCGTCGGCCATAAAGGCTTCCATCAGCGCCTTGAGATGGGGATTCTCCAGGGCGGCGACCCGCTCGGCCAGCTCGGCGCCCATTTCCGCGACCGGCCGTTCGGAAACGGGGAGGAAGTCGGCGAGATCGACCTCGGCTTCGGGAACGGGCGTCA
>CALJLX010000042.1 GCA_937982495.1 uncultured Desulfuromonas sp. | reverse complement strand
TCGAGCAGCGTCGCCATGCTCGAAGAGCTGGCCATCCGCCATCGTCCCACCGCCTTGGTCGGGGTGCCGACGCTGCTGTTGGTCCTCGCCGACCGGCTGCGGGCGCGGGGTGTCGAGCCCCGCACCCTCGGCGCGCGACGGCTGGTCTGCATCGGCGAGCCGGTGCGCGCCGCCGATCTCTCCCTCTCGCCCCTCGGCCGACGGCTGCGCGAGTCCTGGGGGGCGGAGGTCTTCGGCACCTACGCCAGCACCGAAATGGCGACCTCCTTCGCCGATTGTGAAGCGGGACGGGGCGGGCATGTGCATCCCGAACTGATGATCGTCGAGATCGTCGACGCGGCCGGGCGCCCCTTGCCACCGGGAAGTCCCGGCGAGGTGGTGGCGACCCCCTTGCAGGTGACGGGGATGCCGCTATTGCGCTTCAAAACCGGCGACATCGCCACGGTGCACGACGAACCCTGCCCCTGTGGTCGCCGGTCCTGGCGCCTCGGCCCGGTCCTCGGGCGCAAGGCGCAGATGCTCAAGGTGCGCGGCGCCACTGTCTATCCCCCGGCGATCCAGGGGGTGTTGCAGGAGCTGCCGGAGGTGCGCGGCCACTATATCGAGGTCTTCGACGACTTCGAACTCTCCGACCGCATCCGCGTGGTGGTCGGGCTGGATTCTTCCGCCCTCGACGCCGAGGAGATCGCCGAGCGCCTCGCCGCCCGCATCCGGGTCAAGCCGGAAGTGGTCGTCGTCCCCCCGGAAGAAGTCGTCCGCCGTACCCTGCGCGAGGACAAGCGCAAGCCGGTGACGTTTTTCGATTACCGTAAAAAGGGTTAACAACCGATGCTTAAAGTCGGCCTCTCGCCCGTTCGCTCCGCTCACTAGAGCTCGCAGAGGGCACGGAGATAGGCAAAGGCATTGAAATGGAATTCTTGTTTTTACCTCTGCGTTCTGCGCGCTCTAGCGACTGCAAGGAGCGGGCGCGAGGCCGGTTTCGATTCAATGGAAAGAGAGAAGCTCATGTCCCAGCGTCCCACCGTCCTGCTCACCGGTAACGATCTCAGCATCGACGACATCATCGCCATCGGCATCGGCGACAAGCGGGTGGCCATCGCCGCCGCCGCCCGCGCGCGCTGTGCCGCCAGCCGCGCCTTTCTCGAAGGGGAGGTGGCGGCGAAACGGGTGATCTACGGGGTCAACACCTCCTTCGGCCCGATGTGCA
>CALJLX010000041.1 GCA_937982495.1 uncultured Desulfuromonas sp. | reverse complement strand
GTCAAGGAAGTCAACCTCATCGCCCAGGACATCACCGCCTACGGCGCCGACCGCGACGACGGCGCCCGGCTCGAAGACCTGCTGCGGGAACTGGTGAAGATCGAGGATTTGCGCTGGCTGCGGCTGCTTTACGCCTATCCCGATGGCATCAGTGACGAATTGATCGAGCTGATCGCCACGGAAGAAAAGATCTGCAACTATCTCGACATCCCCTTGCAGCACGTGGACGACGCCATCCTTAAGCAGATGAACCGGCGCGTCGACGAGGCGACCATCCGCGGCCTGATCCGCCGTCTGCGCGAGCGCATCCCCGAGCTGACCCTGCGCACCTCCTTCATCGTCGGTTTCCCCGGCGAGACCGAGGAACAGTTCGCCAAACTGCACGAGTTCGTCAACGAAGGGCACTTCGAGCGGGTCGGGGTCTTCCGCTATTCCCGGGAAGAGGGGACGACGGCGGCCGCCATGGAGGGACAGATTCCCGAACGGGTGAAGAAATCCCGCTACGCCAAGCTGATGAAATCCCAGCAGCGCGTCTCCTTCCGCCGGAACCGGGCGCTGGTCGGGCGGGTCGAGCCGGTGCTGGTGGAGGGCTACAGCGAGGAGACCGAGTTGCTGCTGCGCGGGCGCTGCATCCGTCAGGCTCCGGATATCGACGGCCAGGTCTACATCACCGCCGGCACCGCCGAAATCGGCGACATCGTCGACCTGCGCATCACCGACTCCTCGGATTACGACCTGATCGGCGAGATCGTCGAGGACTGAGCCATGTCCCGCTCGCGCCTCTTCGCCCTGCTGCTGGTGATTGCCCTGGCGGCACCGGCCCTGTTCGGCCGGGGCGATGAGGATACCGGCGAGTTACGCCGCGCCCGTCTGCTCATGGGGACGGTGGTGGAGATCACCCTGCTCGACGGCGGGGCGGAAAACAATGCGGAGGCGGCGCTGGAGGCCGCCTTCAACGCCATGGCCGAGGTCGAGGCGTGCATGTCGGCCCATCGGGACGACAGCGAAACGGCGCGACTCAACGTCGCCGCCGGGCCGCTGGAGGTTTCCGCCGCCACCGCCGAAGTGCTGGAATTGGGACTGCGGGTGGCGGCGGCGAGCGGCGGTGCCTTCGATCTCACCCTGGGGCGGCTCAAGGCGCTTTGGGGCTTCGATGGCGACGGGCCGCGCGTTCCCGATGATGCGGAAATCGCCGCCGCCTTGCGGGGCATCGGCCCCGAGGCGTTGCGGCTGGAAGGAAGGCGGGTGACGAAAGGGGATGCCGTCCTGGGCATCGATCTCGGCGCCATCGCCAAGGGTTACGCCGTCGACCGGGCCGTCGCCGCCTTGCAGGCGGCCGGTATCCGCCGTGCCTCGGTGAACGCCGGCGGCGATCTGCGCCTGCTCGGCAACCATGGCGGCCGCCCCTGGCGCATCGGCATCCAGCATCCCCGCGATCCCCAAGGGGTGCTGGTCACCCTTGAACTGGCCGACGCCGCCGTCGTCACCTCCGGCGATTACGAGCGCTTTTTCGAAGTCGACGGGGTGCGCTATCACCATATCCTCGATCCCCGCGACGGCCGCCCGGCCGACGCCTGCCAAAGCGTGACGGTGGTCGCCGCGAGCGCCGCCGAGGCCGACGCCCTGGCCACCGCCGCCTTCGTCCTCGGCCCCGAAGCGGGACGGCTGCTGGTGGAGTCCTGGGGAGGCATGGCCTTGATCGTCGCCGCCGACGGCACCGTCAGCCTTTCCGAGGCGTTGAAGGACCGGGTGCGCTGACCATGAGGGCGCTGCTGCGGCGCATGACCGCTCTCGACCGGCTGATCGTGGCGGTTCTGCTGCTGGGGATTCTGGCTTCTTTCTTCCTCCTCGGCTCCCGGCCCCGGGGCGAGCGGGTGCTGGTCGAGCGTGACGGGCGGCTGCTCTTCAGCCCGCCGCTGGGCGAGAACCGGGTCGTCGACCTAGATGGACCGCTGGGCTCGACTCGGCTGGAGATTCGCGACGCCCGGTCGCGTATCATCGCTTCCCCCTCCCCGACCAAGGCCTGTAT
>CALJLX010000040.1 GCA_937982495.1 uncultured Desulfuromonas sp. | reverse complement strand
CGAGTTTGAGGGTAGCGCGATAGGTTTTGCGGCCATCCATGAGAAACTGGATGATGCGTGTCCCTTGACCGACCCCGACCAGCAGAACTCCGGTGGCCATGGGATCGAGGGTCCCCGCATGCCCGACCTGGCGTTGGCGGCAGAGGCGGCGAACCTGACGCACGACGTCATGGGAAGTGACCCCTTGCGGCTTATCGACGACAAGAATTCCGTCCATCTAGACGGCAAGCAGACGATCGAGGCGAGAGAAGACCGTGGCGCGAACGTCGTCCAGGGTACCGTCAACGACGGCGCCGGCGGCATTGTGGTGGCCGCCACCGCCGAACTCCCGACTCAGGGCACCAACATCGATGCGTCCCTTGGAACGAAAGCCGACCTTGAAGGATGCAACGGAAACCTGCCGAAAAAAAATCGCGACTTCGACACCACGCACCGAGCGGGGATAATTGACGAAACCGTCGGTGTGTTCGGCGCCGGCCCGGGCCTGGGTATACATCGCCTGGGTCACGGCCACCGAAGCGTAGCGCCCGCAAGAAGAAACGGTCAGGGTCGCCAGGGCCTGGGCAAGAAGACGCAGGCGTTTTTCATCCTGACTCTCGTAAAGGGAGGAGGCGACATCCCAGGGATTGATCCCCCGGGCAACCATTTCCGCTGCGGTGGTGAAGGCCTCGGGATTGGCGTTGGAATAACGGAAGGAACCGGTGTCGGCGAGAATGGCGGTATAAACGCAGAGCGCTACCTCCCGGGACAGGGGACGTCCCGAGGCTTTGACCAGGCGATAGATCATGGCGCCGGTAGCGCTGGCCTCTTCATCGACATAGTAGACGTCGCCGAAATCTTCGGAAAAAGGATGATGATCGATATTAACCAGCGAGCGACAAAGCTCCTTGAGATGGGCGCCGGCGCGCCGCAACTCACCCGCGTCGAGGACAAAGCCGACATCGAAGGTCGCACCGGATGGAATCTCGGAAACCAGGCTCTCGGCCCCGGGCAGAAAGGCATAATCCCGGGGTACGCCGTCCCGATTGTAGGCGAGGACTTCCTTACCGCATTCCCGCAGGAAATTGGTCAGAGCCAGGGTCGAAGCCATGGCGTCGCCGTCGGGGCTTTCGTGGGAGGCGACCAAGAAACTTTGGCCCGCTTCAATTTTCTCCAGAATCGTCCTGATCATCCGTGTGCTCGGTGCTGACCTGGCGCAGCAGGGCATCAATGTGATTGCCGTAGGCCAGGG
>CALJLX010000039.1 GCA_937982495.1 uncultured Desulfuromonas sp. | reverse complement strand
ACGTCGCAACGACGAGGATGAGGGCAACGCCGCAGATGGGCGTTTTTCATCAGCCGCCCTTTTTAGTGCTTGCCCGGCGCCAGTGGCACATTCCGCCGTTCCCAGGCGATATAGGCTTCGAGGGCGAGCATTTCCGGGGTGTCGAAACCGAGGTCAACCCCTTCCAGGGGATTGCGGATGCACCAGTTGATCATGTGCCGCAGTTCGGCGACCTTGCCGATCTGTTTCTGGAATTTGGGATAGGTTTCGGGATGGGTGTTGGCGGCGTTGGGGTGGCACTGGGCGCAGGCGACACCGTTGCTGCTCAATTGCGTTCCGACCCAGAGGGCCCGCCCCTTCTCCACCACCGACTGGTATTCCCCTTCCCAGCGCTTCAGGTCGGCCTCGGTGAATTCGTCGGCCA
Organism: uncultured Desulfuromonas sp.; assembly: GCA_937982495.1. Classification (GTDB taxonomy): domain Bacteria; phylum Desulfobacterota; class Desulfuromonadia; order Desulfuromonadales; family Trichloromonadaceae; genus Trichloromonas. The sequence continues at coordinate 11,529 of CALJLX010000039.1, read as the reverse complement.
GGGCGGGAAGAGCCGCGCCACACAGCAGCAGCCCCAGGATGAGGGCGGTCAGCTTCACAGCTTTCATATCAGGTCTCCTTGATCGGTTAATAGTGGGTTTGAGCCGGAATGCGGGCATCCTCGGCCTGATAGGTCACATCCTCGGGCCGGCCGGTTTTCGGGTTGTAGCGGACCGTGCGCACGGCGTTGTTGTAAAGGGTGAAGGTCATGTCGACGTTCCCCGAATTCATATTGATGAACTGCCAGCCGGTGGCGTCCCGCTCGAAGAAGGGATCGGCCCGATTCATCGGCACCGTCATCTTCGGTAGCAGGCTTTCGGCCTGGGCGTAGCTCTGAGGATAGGGCCAGGGCCAGGCAGTGGCCATCACCGCGTTGAAGCTGATGTTGCCGATCTGGTTGTACTGAATCTGATGGACATGGCCATAAATGACGCTGACCTTGGCGAAGGGCTGAAGTAGCGCCTGGATCTCCTCGGCATCCTCAGTCCAGAAGTTCCAGCCTTTGTAAATCTTCTGCAAGGGGGAATGGGAGAGGACCACCAGCGGCGTCTTTTTATCGACCTTGTCGAGATCTTCTTTCAGCCACTTGCGCTGAACCTCGCCGACCATGAAGGGCGAACCGTTGGGGTTGTCGAGCCCGGCCATCTCCAGCATGCGCTGCTCGGCGGTCGGCCAGCGGTTGTAGGTCCAGTCGTCGTAGGTGCGCACGCTGTTGAGGACGATGAAATGCACTCCCTTGTGATCGAAGCTGTAATACTGGGGACCGAAGAGCTTTTCCCAGTATTCCCCCATGTCGAGGTAGTAGTCGTGCTCGCCCATGACGTAATGGGTCTTGTAGCGCAGGGATGACATGATTTCGGCGCCGTGGTCGAGTTCGGGCTTGGTGCCGAGTTGGGCGAGGTCGCCGCCGAAGAAGACGAAATCGGGCTTGGGATTGAGCAGATTGGTCTCGGCGACGGCGCGGATCAGGCCACGATCCCAGTTACGCACGAACTTGTTGCCGGAAATATGCTGGATATGGGCGTCGGAAATGTAGGCGAAGGTGAAGTTCTGGCTGCTGTCGGCGAAGGCCAGCTCAACCAGGTTGATCGGCAAGCTGGCGGCCAGGGCCAGGGCGCCGGCCCCCTTGAGAAAGTCGCGACGATGAATGGTTTTGTTCATGGGCATCTCCTCTATTTCCGCTCGGCCGAAGCCGTCTGTACGAATTGGGGGCTGGTCAGCGTTTCCATGAAGGCCACCAGATCATCGATCTGCTGCTCACTGAGATTCAGCGGGCGGATGCCGCCGCTGAGGAAGGCGTTGACCTGCTCCCCTTCCTTGCTGAAACCGCCGTTGTTGTAATGGACGACTACATCGCGCAGGGTCGCCAGACTGCCGTCGTGCATGTAGGGGGCGGTCACGGCGATATTGCGCAGGGTCGAGGTTTTGAAGGCGCCCATGTCGTCGAACTGTTCGCTGATGGCGAAACGCCCCAGCTCCGAAGTTTTGCTGTCGGTGAGCACGGCGATGTCCACGTCCATTCCTTCGGTCTTGGCCTTGAGGAAGGCGCCGGCCAGTTCGGGAACATCCTGCTGGATGTTGTTGATGCCGACGCCGATGTTGTGGAAACGGTTGTCGGTGAAAAGCGCCTGGGTCTGTTCGATGACGTGGCAGGAAACGCAGCGCCCCTGGCCGATGAAGACCTCGAAACCGCGCTTGGCGGCGTCGCTCATGCCGCGACCGTCGCCGGCGAAATACCAGCGGTCGAAGGGGGTATCGCCGGCGACAATGGTGCGCTCGAAGGCGGCGATGGCCTGAATGACCTCGGTCAGAGTGATCTGCTCGCCGCTCTTGCCGAAGACCTGTTGGAAGGCCGCCGCGTACTCGGGGTCGTTGCGCACGATGGCCAGAATCGGCTCATGGTTCGCCAGCCCCATTTCCACGGGGTTGACGAAGGGATGAATGGACTGATCTTCCAGATCGGGAGAGCGGCCGTCCCAGAAAAGGGTGGTGAAATAGGCGGAGTTGATGACCGTCGGCGCGTTGCGGGTGCCGGTCAGCTTCTCGATGCCCTCGGAAACCTTCAGGGGGCTGTCGGTGAAGGCTTTTTTAGCGTCGTGGCAGGTAGCGCAGCTGACCTCGCCGGTGGAACTGAAGCGCTGGTCGTGAAAAAGCTTGTCGCCGAGGGCGATCTTTTCCGGGGTCTGGGGATTTCCCGCCGGAATCGGCACCGGCGGCAGACCGAGCAGGGCCTGCTCCGCCCGGATCACCCCCGGCGCCAGCAACATCAGGCAAAGCGCCCAACCTAGCAGTCGTCTCATAATTTTTCCTCCTCGCGATGGAATGGACGGGGTTATCGAAAAACCGCTTTTCCCGGCTGACCGCGCAAAGCCCCCAAAATCGGAAGGCACAGGGCAAGCCAAAGGCGGACAGGTCGGGCAAGGGCAAGGGCAAGGTCCAAGCGGGTCATTTTCATCCGACGGTAATGAATTATACCAGAGGTTGTCTCGATTCAAGTGCGACCGGAATAATTTTGGTAACACCTTCCCCGGCCCAGCAAACGGGCACTCCTAACCCTGGCCAAAAGACCGACACAGTGCCGTCATTTGCCGTAGCTACTCTTCGACGCACTACGCAGCTTTACACGAAAGCTTAACCACATTACTTGCGAGAAAAATAATTCATGTCTATTTTACGTCAATTTTCTGGGATATACAGACGCATCAATCGGATTACACCGGCAATAGGTACGGCTTTTGCTCCAGGCCAAATCATTCAATACTCACTATCTACCGTAATTGATATAAGCTCAATTTTTTAATTAATTATCGGATTTTTACCCAATTAAAATGACGAACGGCCAAAATCCGGTCCGGAAAAACGCCCACCCTGGAGGAGACAATCATGCTTAAAATCGGCACTTCAACCAAGGAAAGCAATTGGTTCCTCCTGCTCGGAGGGGGCATGCTCATCGGCCTGGCGGCGGTGATCGCCGTCTTCACCCTGGGTCACAGCCATGTCTACAACACCAGCCGCGAGGTTCCCTGGGGCATTCTCATTTCCAGCTATGTCTTCTTCGCCGTCTCCTGCTCGGGGTTGTGCCTGATTTCCAGCCTCGGGCACGTCTTCGGTATCGAGCAGTTCCACGCCTCGGCCCGCCGGGCGATCATCCTCGCCATCATCATGCTGGTCTGCGGTTTCGGCGTCATCGCCATGGAACTGGAAAAACCGCTGGCCCTGGTGATCTACGCCGTCCTCAGCCCCAACCTGGAATCCCCCATCTGGTGGATGGGCGCGCTCTACGGCATCTATTTGGCGGTTCTGATCGTCGAGTTCTACTACTGCATGAAGGCCAACCGCGTCGGCGCCTTCTACACCGGACTGGTGGGATTCATCCTCGCCATCGCCGCTCCCTCCAACCTCGGCGGCGTCTTCGGGCTGCTCTCCGCCCGCCCCTTCTGGAGCGGCGTCTTCTCCCCCGTTTATCTGGTGGTGACCGCGCTGACCTCCGGCACGGCGCTAATGGGCCTGGTGCATTATCTCAAGGTGCGCTGCCGCGATCTCGATTTCTGCCGGCACGACCGCAACTACCTCTTCCTCCTCGGCCGCATCCTCGCTCTGCTTCTCGGCATCCTTATGTTCCTGACCATCTGGCGGTTCATCTCCGGCCTCTACCAGCAACAGGAGGGAATGCACGATGCGCTACTGGTCCTGCTGAAAGGCCCCTTGGCCTTCAACTTCTGGGTCTTCGAAGTGCTGCTCGGCATGCTCATCCCCTTCGCCATGATCCTCACCCCCTCCTTCCGCAATCCCCTGGGGCTGACGGTGGCGAGCGTGCTCTCGCTGATCGGCATGTTCTTCATGCGTTACGATTTCGTCGTCGCCGGGCAACTCGTGCCGGTTCGCGCCGGCACCACCGAAACCCTCGACGGGCTGTTGCGTTACACCCCCTCCCTGGCGGAACTCGGCATCGTTGTCGGCGGCTTCGCCCTCTGCCTCTTTCTCTACACCCTGGCGGAAAAGGTTTTCGACCTGGAGGTCCGCCACGTCCACCTGCCGGACGGCTCGACGGCGACAAGTTGCCAGGGTGTCGCCATCACCGACGAAGAACTGGGCGCACATACCCACTGAGAAAAGCTCCCCGAAATAATACAAGCCGCCCGGCGGTAGAAGGCCGGGCGGCTTGTATTATTCTCGCTAAATCCTTACCGTAGCGGAAGATTTACGTCTTGACCGCGAATGCCTCGGGCGGGTAGGATGAAGTTAATGGGCAAACCATCCGAAAGGGTGGGACGCAAAGCCACTGGCCTAACTTCCCGGACGACGATCACGGAGAACAGGGCGGCAGGGTTGCACTCCTTTCGAGTCCTTCCCGCCCTTCCCTCCCCACCGTTCCCGGTTCGCATCCCCCCGAGGGAGGATTTCATGATCAAAGCGCTCGATACCAGCATCCAGGGTCTGAAGGCCATGGAAACCCGCATGGCCGCCTCGGCCAACAATCTCGCCAACGTCAATACCGACGGCTTCAAGAAGGATCGCGTCACCCTGAGCGAAACCGCCCAGGGCGGAATCAGGGCCGAGGTCGCCAAGGTCGATACGCCGGGGGACGTGGTCGAGGATCGGGGAACGACGCGGGAACTCTCCAACGTCGACATGGCCGAGGAGATCGCCGGAACCATCCCGACCAAAGCCGCCTACAGCGCCAACCTGAAGATGATTCAGGCCCAGGACGAACTGACCGGAACCCTTCTCAGCATCAAAAAATAGCCGGAAAGGCGCGCTGAAGAGGCCAATCTACCTCTTCAGCGCGCCTTTTTAGCCACCCTTCCCTGCCTTTTCGCTTTTTTTCAGCAGACCAGCCGAATCGCCCAGACCTCCAGCTTGCCCGTATCCCTTGGCGCCAGATCGTAGACGGCCAGGTTCCACTCCCCCTTGGCCTCCTCGCCGACCAGCGTCTCCAACCCCGGCGCCGCGCTTCTGTCGTAGGTGCCGCGCAGGTTGTCGGCACTGCCGCCGGAGCGGTTGTGGAGAATCGCCCGCTGCCCCGAAGGGGCGATAAGTTCGACCCGGAGATCGCCGATATAGGGATGGACGATGGAGAGGCTGACGACGATCTCCTTGACCTTGCCGGCGGCGTCGATAAGGAGCGGGCTGCGGATGCCGTTGGGGTCGCCGTCGGGGATGGCGATGAGCGGCGCCGTTGCCTGTTCGATCACCCGTTGCGCCGGTTCATAGCCCACTTCGAGATGCCAGGCGTTGAGGCGGCCGACGTTGCGGCGGGAAAGATCGCGGGCATGCAGGGTCCAGTCCCCGGAAATCTCTTCTCCCGTCAACGCCTGCAAGGCCGGGAAGTCCACCGAACTCCACTCCCGCCGCAGATCGTCCGTTCCGCGACCGGCGCGGTCGTGCAACAGCACCTTTGTGCCCGAAGGAGCCTCCAGTTCGACCTGCAGGTTGCCGATATAGGGGTGGATGATGTCGACCCCGACGGTAACGGCGGTCAGTCGGCCGGAGGCGTCGAGGCGGATGAGGCTGCGCAGCCCTTCCGGTTTCTTGTCGGGAATCAGCAGATCGACCAGCGCCCGCCCGGAGGCGACGGTGGAATGGGAGGGCGGCGGTTCGCCGACGGAAAAACGGATGATTTCTCCGGCTGCGGAAACGTCCCGCAGAATGAAACCCGAATCGGCGCCGTCCCAGGCCCGGGACGAGGGGGTGGTGGCGTGGGAGAGGGCGATGCCGGAGATGCCGGCGAAAAGATCCCCCTCGTCCCCGTAATTGCGGTTGAGCTCCAGATCGAGATGGCCGTCCGCCTGCTTCAGTCCGCATTGATAATGCTTGGTCGCCGTTCCCCCCTGCCATTCGTTGGAACCGAGGGTGTCGCAGTGGTAGACGGCCAGGCCGCTGGCCGGAAGATGGGCGTCGAGCCCCAGCCGACTGCGGTTTTCCAGCAGAAAATATTCGTTCGGCTTGTCCGTCTCGAATTTGAAAAGGGTGCCGTACTCGCCGTGCCGGGCCTCGAAGTCGCCACCGCCGTTGAGATTGACGAGGCGGTCATACCAGCCGACCAGATAGCGGTAATAGGCGGTGACCGGCGCCGGGGTGCGGCCGCCGTTGAGATGGTTGCCCGAGCTCATCAGGCAATAGCGACCGATCCCCTGGCTCTTTTCGAAATCGCCATCGCGGGTGCCGTAATCGTAGAGATCGGGGAAACGGCAGAGCTGATGACCGTTTTCGTGGCAGAAGGTGCCGATGCTCAGATCGACGCTCTGGCGGCCGAGGCTGGTAAGCATGTAGAAGTTGGTGCGCAGGCCGCCGAAACGCAGTTCGAGATAGCTGTTGTGCGGCCACAGCTCGCCTTCGTAGAGGGTACGCCCGGCGTAGAGGAAATTGAGGGCGTCGACAATCCCCTCGCGGCGGGAATCGAACTCGGACAGATCGACGCCGTACTGGGAGATGGCCAGTTCCAGGGCTTCGCGCACCAGCAGGGTGGTTTTGTAGTAATCCCGCTTCTGGGAAAGCCGCACCGGGCCGATCACCCGGTTGCTGAAATCGAGCTTGCCGCTCGACATCAGGGCGAAATACTCCCGCACCGAGCAGAAATTGCCGTTGCCCCGATAGTTCTCGCCGTTGAGCAGGGCGTCGACCTCGGCGGCAGGGATCGCGCTCTGTTCGTCGGCGAAGTCGACCAGGATGGTCAGTCCGCGCACCGCCCCCTGGCTGACCCGGCGCCCCGGAAGCAGGCCCTGGGCCATGCCGAAGGTGCGCAGGCGATGGCCGGCGCCGACGTCGGCGGGGGGCATGATGCGGTTATAGCGCAGGGTGAATTTCTCGTTGCGCACCGCTTCCGCTTCCTTCAAGTGACGGCGCAACCCCGGCGGCGGCTGCTTGCCGATGGGCGCGCCGCTGGAGGCAAAGCGCCTGTCGAGCAGCACCGCATAGCAGAAGAGGCCGAGGTCGGTGTCATAAACCGCCGTGAAACCTTCCGGCGTTTCGTAGCGGGCGTAGAATTCGTCGCCGAAAACCACCAGCGCCGTATCGGGGCCGTTCTCCTGGGTCAGTATCAGGGTTTCGCCGAAGATCGCGCTCATGGAGCCTCCAATCCGAGGTTGGCGGTTAAACGATCATTGGATTCGGTGCCGCAGGATTTCCACCCGAAAAAGCCAGGAGGCCCGGTAGGCATCGAGACTCATCGGCCGATAGCCGTACAGCCAGGCGACGGCGCCGCTATCGTCGTCGATGTGCAGGGTCAGCCCCCGCGAAGCGTAGATCCACTGGGTCTTAAAGCCCGGCATGCGGGAGATTTCCCTGGCCTCCGGTTCCCCCAGTTGTTCCGCGACCGGTCGCGTTGGGGTAAAGGAGTGAATCTGCAACGCCACCGCCCGTTCCTCTTCATACCAGACGAAAACCCCATAGGGTGCCGCCGCCGTGGCCGGATAAATCCGGTAGCCGGTGGGTACGCCGCCCGGATAGCCGCACAGATCCTCCTCGTTCTTGCTGCCGCCGAGGGCCGCCGCCACGGCGGCGCGGTCGCAATCCCCGGAAAGGCCCCGCCAGAGGGTGAAATCCCCCTCTACCAGGCGGCGCAGCGGCTCGACGCAGGAAGGTTCCTTCGGAATGGATGAGTTTGTCATGTCGAACGTTCCCTCCCACGGGGCTCCGTTGCAAGCCCCTTGAAGCCATAGAAAGAAGCAGACGAAAACCGCGAGGGGAAAAGTCTTTACGACGCGCGGCGCGCTTGTCAATGCCGGGGGATAATGACGACGCTACCCTCCCCCAGCGTGGCGAAATTGACGCCGGGGTTGGCCGTCCTCAGCGCCGCCTCGGCCACACCGTGCTGGATCGCGATGTCCGCCAGGGACTCGCCGGCCAGGCCGCTCCCCCGTCCGCCGGCGATGACCACCCGATGTTCCCGGCAACCGGGCGCGCGCAGGCGGCCGCTCAAGGGCTCGGTCTTGCCGGGATTAGCCCGACGCAAGCTGCGCGCGCTAACGTTGAGCGCCGTCGCCAGGGCAGCGAAGGTAGTGAGGGTCGCGGGCACGGTAATCTCGTCCCGGGGAGCCGGCGGCGTGGCCAGGGCCGCCCCGGAAGTATCGTACCCGAGATATTCCAGATGCCCCTGAAAAAAGAACGCTTTCATCGCATTCTGGGCGCCGATGGCTCTTCCGCCCAGATGCCGCTCGATATTTTCCACATGCCGCAGATAATCGGCGTAAGAACCGGGGTCGTAGGCCCCGCCGATAATCGCCGCCGACGGCGCGCCGTAATCGCCCCCTTCGACCAGGGTGCGACGGGTCACGTCCCGACCCGCCCGGCGCGGCAGCAGCGGCAGCAGCACCTTTTTGGTGAAATACTCGCAGAACCCTTCGCTGATGGTGCGATTGTGTCCCGGCCAGGCGCGCACAGCCGGATGTTCCAACTGATGGATGTATTCATGCACCATGGTCCGCCAGCCGGCCCATTTGACCGCCCGTTCGGCGGGCGAAGGCCCGCCCGAGCCGGGCGCGACATCGGAAAGCCCGCCATGGACCGAGGTGGGCAGCACGATCTGCCCGGTGTCCGGATTGGACATGGCGAAACCATGCAGGTCGAAGAGCCTCAGGTCGGCATTATGGGCGGCGGCGAAGGGAGCGACGATCTGAGTACGCAGGAAAGTGCGCTCTTCAACGCTGCGAGGGGGATCAAGGTGATGCAGATTACGCGCCGTTACGCAACCCGGCACCGTTTCCGCCATCCAGTTCGCCAGATCGACGGGGTCGATGCCCATGCCGACGGTGGCGCGATCGACAGGATTCTGGGCGTCGAAAAGATTCTGCCCCGGTCCCGAGGCGGTGATCGTGTAGCCGGCCCGGGCCGTTTCCTGGGCGGCGGTCAGGGCGGCGGCCGTGGCATAGGAACCGAATTTGGCATCGACATCGCTCTTGGCCGCCCTTCCGGCCCCTTCGAGGGATGCGATCGGCACCCGCCGCCGCGCCGCCGTCGCCCGGATGCCTGGCATTGCAGCGGCAAGAAAGGTCCGCATGGCGGTGTGCATGGACGTGACCAGCCGCGCGCGGTTGGTGGCCGCAAGCAAAACTGCGGCGGGATCGAGGGGGTTGGTTATACGCCCGTCCCAGGGGAGCGGCGGCGCACCGGCGGCTCCTCGGGCGGGATAGAGTTCACCGTGAATCCGGCCTTGGGTCGTCGCCGTGGGGATCACCGCCCCGGCATGCTGATCGGCACGCTGCACCGGACGCCCCCCCACCTGCGGCGAAATTCCGGGAAAGGCCTTGCGCTGCATGGGTCCGACGCCGCTCCAGCGCAACGCTTCCCGACCCATTTCATCGGCCTCGCGCTCCAGGCTCGCATCGTCGTTGATCGCCACGCCCGCCTCCTGCGTCGTGGCTGCCACCCGCCCCTGCATCTGCTGCACCACATGCCAGCCTTCGTGGGCAAGATATTGTTCCTGCCCCGGCGCGAGACGAATGGTTTCTCCCTCGGCATAGGCCAGGGCGTTCAGCCGCCCCGGAGCGGGATCGTCGGCATGGACCCGGACCCCGGAGAGATCGAAGCCCGAAAGCCCTTCCAGCCCTTGCCGCAAGGAAGAGGGCAGAGGGCTCGCGCCCCCGCCCGAAGATCCCGGGGATGAAACCGGCATCGGGGATGGGGTGGCTTTGGCTTGCAGGGGTTCTTCCTCTTCCTCCCCGGCCTGGCGTTGCCGGACGACTCCGGTGGGCCGGGCCAGCAGCTGACGGACGACTCGATTGCCGACGGTGCCGCCCAAACGCAGCATGTCCCCAGGGGAGAGCAATCCGGGGGCGAAACGAACCTTGTCCGCCAATCCCGCCGCCGAGGGAGCATGTCCGGACCGCATCTCGCTCGATTCGGCGGAACGCCCCGTCGATAGGCTTTTTTCTTCCTTTGCACTACGATCCCGAACGGTCATCCTCCCGACTCCTCGATCGCCAATCCCCCATCATGCTTCCTGGCAGGCCGACTCCCGCAGCTCCTCCGCCACCCAGCAGGTCCGGTTCGAGGCGAAGAGATCCCCGGCCGCGAAGTTCTCGGCCTTGCAGCCGCCGTGACAGACGGAAAGCCAGGCGCATTCCCGGCAGATCCCCTTCACGTCGTCCAGGCGGATGCTGCGAAAATAGTTGAGCAGCCGGGAGTTTTCCCAGATCCAGCCGAAACTGTGGGCGCGCAGGTCGTCGCCGTGCATCCCCCAGAAATAGGTGCAGGGAACGACCCGCCCTTCGCTGGTGATGGAACAGATGGTGGCGCCGGCGCTGCACGCGCCGATCCCGCAGAAATCGACGGGCCCGGCGGGGGGTGGTTTGAGGGTGAAGTTGTAGCTGCTGATGCGGATATTCCGTTCTTCCAGATAGGCGACCAGCTCCCGCATGCGCTGGGGTTCAAGCCCGAGATTTTCCCGGTTGTCCAGACCCCGTCCCGTGGAAACCAGGCCCTGTACCCGGAAGCGATTCACGCCAAGGCGCTCCATCAGTTCGATGATCGCCGGAATCCGCTCGACGTTAAGGCGGGTCACGCTGGTACAGACCGAGACCGGACAACCGGCCTCCCGCAAGGCGCCAATTCCCGCCAGGGCCTTGGCGAAAGCGCCGGGAACGCCGCGCTGGGCATCGTGGATTTCGGCGCTGTCGCCGTCGATACTCACCTGCACGTCGATCCCGGTGCTTTGCAGACGGCGGGCCATCCTTTCGTCGATCAAAGTGCCGTTGGTCGCCACGCCAACGGATTTAAATCCCTGGCGACCGGCATGGGCCGCCAGTTCGATGAAATCCTTGCGTAACAGCGGCTCGCCGCCGCTGAAGGAAATGGCCTCGACCCCGCAGGCGACCATTTCCTCGATCACCCGCAACGCCTCGGAGGTGCTGAGTTCACCGGGGGCGGGCGTTTCGCTGGTGCCGTAACAATGGACGCAGCGCAGGTTACAGGCCGAGGTCACATCCCAGAAGACCGTCTGCGGCGGCGCCCAGGGAGTCGGCGGGGGGATCGCCTCCCGCCGCCGACAGAGCATGCCGAGGGCGGTCATCTCGGCGAGGAACTCCTCCACATAGGCAAGTGCGTCCCCGGCGTCGAGACGTAAAGGCCCGGCCAAATCCCGGGCGATCTCCTCCATCGTGCGATTGCCGTCGCAAAGTTCGAGAATGCGGTAACCGCTGAGATTGATCCGATAGTCCTGATTATCCACGGGATTGAAGACGGAATAGCCTTCCCCCTTCACCACCCGTAGCGGGAAATATGGTCGCAAATGGCCCTCGCATCTGTGTGTGGATTGCACGGGGCCGTAGGGGCGCAGCATGCTGCGCCCCTACCCCCATCTACCGTTCCGTGCCAAGGCAACCCCGGGGATTGTCCCAATCACCAATCACTTCTTCGGCTTACCCTTGGGTTTCACCGTCGGTTTTTCCGCCGGGGCCCGCTCCGGTTCGCTGCGGATGATGGTCGGCGCGCCGCCGGTGCATTCGAGAATCCGGGGCGTGGCCCCCGTACACACGTTGTTGGTCGGTCCGCCGACCACGCAATCGACCACCGACGGCCGGGCGGCGGTGCA
>CALJLX010000038.1 GCA_937982495.1 uncultured Desulfuromonas sp. | reverse complement strand
TCAACTCATGGAGAACGTCCGATGTCCATTCTGATCAATAAAGACAGTCGTGTGGTGGTGCAGGGGATCACCGGCAAGACCGGTCTCTTTCACACTCGCCAGTGCCGCGAGTACGGCACCAACATCGTCGCCGGCGTCACCCCCGGCAAGGGGGGGATTCACGTCGACGGCATTCCCGTCTTCGATTCCATGGACGAGGCGTTACGCATCGCCAAGGCCAACGTCTCGATGATCTTCGTGCCTCCGCCCGGGGCCGCCGACGCCATCCTCGAAGCGGTGGAGTCCGGCATCGAACTGGCGGTGTGCATCACCGAGGGGGTGCCGATCCGCGACATGGTCATGGCCAAGCGCATCGTCGAACAGAGCAAGACCCGCCTCATCGGCCCCAACTGCCCCGGCCTCATCACCCCCGGCGAGTGCAAGGTCGGGATCATGCCCGGCTACATCCACAAACCGGGGAAGATCGGGGTCGTTTCCCGCAGCGGCACCCTCACCTACGAAGCGGTCAAGCAGCTCTCCGACGCCGGTCTCGGCCAATCGACCTGCGTCGGCATCGGCGGCGATCCGATCATCGGCATGAAGTTCGTCGATGTGATCAAGATGTTCAACGACGACCCGGAGACCGAGGCGGTCTTCATGATCGGCGAGATCGGCGGCGGCGCCGAGGAGGAAGCGGCCGAGTGGATTCGCGAGCACATGAAAAAACCGGTGGCCGCCTTCATCGCCGGCGTTACCGCCCCCCCCGGCAAGCGCATGGGCCACGCCGGGGCGATCATCACCGGCGGCAAGGGCAAGGCCGAGGACAAGATCCGCACTCTGCAGGAATGCGGCGTGACCGTCGCCGTCAGCCCGACCCGCATGGGCGAGGCGATGCTGACGGCACTGAAAGGGTAACGGCTTGCGAGACGGATGTACCGGAAACAGAAAGCCCCGGCTGGCACCGGGGCTTTCTGTTTATCGGTATGTGTGTTTACTGGTGGGGTTGGAAAGTTACTGTGCTTCGAGGGAAATCAGCGTTGCTCCATGGCATCATGGGCAACGTGTTTGTGACCCGGCGGCTCGGAAACATTCATGCTGTCACCCTCCCTTGCTGGTGTTTGACTAAAGGTTACCACCGCCGTCCCTTTTGTAAAGGGGCCGGAAAAAAAATTCAGGGTCGGATTTCGATGGGGGTGTTGTCGGCCACCAGTTGCCAGATCTCGAACATGTCCTCGTTGGTCACGGCGATGCAGCCTTCGGTCCAGTCGTGGCGGACGAAGAAGTCCTTGCCGTCGCTGTAACGATTGGGGACGCCGTGGATCATGATGCTGCCGCCGGGATGCACCCCCTTGGCGGCGGCGAGTTGCGCATCGCGTTCGTTGGGATAGGAGATGTGGATGGCGCGGTAGAATTTGCTGTCGACGATGCGCCGGTCGAGGGTGTAGCGCCCCTCGGGGGTGCGGTTGTCACCCCGGCGCTGTTTGTGGCCGACGGGATTCTTGCCCAGGGCGATCTTGTAACTGCGCAGCAGTTCCTCCCCCTGGTAAAGGTACAGGCGCCGCTCCCCCTTGACCACCAGCACACGGTCGGCCTGGGGGGTCGAAGCCCCCGCCGGCAGACTCAAGGCCATGAAAAGAAAGAGGTTTAAGACTATTTTTATTGATTGTTTCATGGGTTCGTCCTCCCCCGTTCGGCAGGTTTCATGCTCCTGAAAAGCAAATGCCGTGCCGCCTGTGGGAGTCTCTTGCGCTCGGGCGCGCAGTTTTCTTGCTTCGGTCTGTCTTTGCTAATCTCTATATATAGTTAATGCCTATTTGTCGGGAGGTCAAGATGCTTGTCGTGAAGATTTTAGGTCGATCCGGAGACTTGTGGGGGCGCCGGTTGCCGGCTACGGTTTGCTGCATTTTCGCGGTTTGGCTGTTGGCCGCCTGTGAAAAGACGCCGCGCCTTTCCCCCCTCGACGGGGCGGCGGTGATCCTGGCCTTCGGCGACAGCCTGACCCACGGCACCGGCGCCGGTTCGGAGGAAACCTATCCGGCGATGCTCGCCGGGCTGCTCGGGCGGGAGGTGGTCAATGCCGGAGTGCCCGGGGAGGTGTCCGCCGCCGGTCTGAAGCGGCTGCCGGAGTTGCTGGCGGAGTATCAACCGGCGCTGGTGATCCTCTGCCACGGCGGCAACGATTTCCTGCGCCGACTCGACCGCGAGGCATTGATCGGCAATCTGCGGGAAATGATCGTCCTCTGTCATGAATCGGGCGCCGAAGTGCTGCTGGTCGGGGTGCCGCAAGTCGGACTCTTCCTTTCGGCCGATCCCCTTTATGAAGAGCTGGCCAAGGAGTTCGCCCTGCCCTACGAGGAAAAGGCGCTGGCGAAAATTCTCGGCGAGCGGGAACTGAAGAGCGACCAGATCCATCCCAACGGGCGCGGCTATGCCCTTCTGGCGGAGAAACTCGCCGCGCTCATTGACAAGGCCGGTGGGATTTGAAGCTCAGGCGCGGAAGATGAAATAGACCGCGCCGAGGAGGCAGAGGCCGGCCCAGAGGTAGTCGAGTTTGAGGGGCTGGCCCATGTAGAAGAGGGCGAAGGGGACGAAGACCGAAAGGGTGATGACCTCTTGCAGGATCTTCAGCTGCGGCAGGCTCATGGCCCCGTAGCCGATGCGGTTGGCCGGCACCTGCAACGCATATTCGAAAAAGGCGATTCCCCAGCTGACCACCACGGCGATGTACCAGGCCTTGTGGCTCAGGTTGCGCAGATGGCCGTACCAGGCGACGGTCATGAACAGATTGGAAAGGATGAGCAGGAGCGTGGTTTGCAGGACGACGGGCATGGTCGTTACCTCGGGGATGGTGGAGGGTCTGGAGCCGAAAAAGCCCTTTCGGGCGCGGCGATATTACTCCCGGTCCGAGACGGCGACAATAGATTTTTCCGGGCCGCGGCGGCGGTTTGAAAAATGGCCGGAAAAGGTCCGGAAAAAGCCCCGAAAAATTTTTATAACTATACGGTTTTTAAATATATTTTTTGGATATTTTTTCCCTGTTGACAAGCTCGGCACAGGGGGAGTAAATAGCGAACTAAGAGAGACGTTCGCGACCCGGGCATGCGCAAGACGAAGCGTAAAAAGCAACCCCTTTTTATAGCCGCACGCCCCAAGCACCCGGATCCTTTTCCCGTTTCTCCCGCCCTTCGGGCATTGCTTTTCACGGCTTGAAAAAGGGGTTCTCACATGCACATCGCTCTCTCCCACAATCTGCGGGACGATTCCGCTTGCGCGGAACCCGATCCCGAACCTCCCGCGCCCGCACCCGCCGACGATCTCTACGCCGAATGGGATGACATTCACACCATCCGTGCCGTGGAATCAGCCCTGTCCTCCCGTCACCGGGTCTCCCTGGTCAACGCCGATCTCGACGCCTTCGCCGCGTTCCGCGAACTGAAGCCCGATCTGGTCTTCAACATCGCCGAAGGCCTGCACGGCGCCAGCCGCGAGGCTCAGATCCCGGCCATGCTCGACATGCTCGGCATCCCCTACACCGGCAGCGACCCGGTGACCCTCGGCAACTGTCTCGACAAGCGGCGGACCAAGGAAATCCTCAGCTACCACCGCATCCCCACGCCGCGCTTCGTGACCGTCGACTCCCCGGCCCAGCTGCCGTCGCGCCTGCGCTACCCGTTGATGGTCAAGCCGGTCCTCGAAGGGTCGAGCAAGGGCGTCACCGATCAGGCCCTGGTGTCGGATCGCAAGGCCTTGGTGCGCCAGGTCGAATGGGTGCTGAACACCTACCGCCAGAGCGCCTTGGTCGAGGAGTTTCTCCCCGGTCGGGAATTCACCGTGGCCTTGCTCGGCAACGGCGCCGCCCTGCGCGTGCTGCCAATCGTCGAGATCAATTTCGACACCCTCCCCGCCGGGGTCAATCCGATCTATTCCTTTGAGGCCAAGTGGCTCTGGGACCAAGAGGACGACCCCTTGCAGATCTTCACCTGCCCGGCCCGGCTCGAACCGCTCTTGCAGAAACGGATCGAGGAAATCTGCCGGCGGGCCTTCACCGTCATGGGCTGCCGCGACTGGTGCCGCATCGATGTGCGGCTCGATACCCGCGGCCTGCCCGCCATCATCGAACTGAACCCGCTTCCCGGCATCCTCCCCCGCCCCGAGCAGAACAGCTGTTTTCCCAAGGCGGCGCGGGCGGCAGGGCTATCCTACGAACAGATGATTCTCGCGGTGGTCGATGCGGCCGGCGAACGTCTCAATCTGCAAGGGGTTCAAGATGAACGTCTCCGTATGTTTTAATCAGGTTCCCCGCAAACTCCTCAAGGGGGAGGTCCGCGACCGCATTTCCGAGGCCGGTGCAGAAAAAGAGGCGCGGGCGGTCAAGGCCGCCCTGCGGCAATTGGGGCATGAAGTCAAGCTGGTGCCGCTGGGAGCCGACGCGCCGGCTTTCGCCGAGGCCCTGCGCGCCGCCCAGCCCGAGGTGGTTTTCAACCTCTGCGAAGGATTCTGGGGCGACAGCCGCAAGGAACTGCACGTCGCGGCGCTCTTCGATCTGCTCGGCCTGGCCTACACCGGCTCCGCCCCCCTGTGTCTGGGGCTCACCCAGGACAAGGCGCGGACCAAGGATTTGCTGGCGGCGCACAACCTGCCGACGCCCCGCTATGTGCTGGTGAAGCTGGGGGAACACTTCCCCAAGACCAAGAACCTGAGCTATCCGCTGATGGTCAAACCGCGCTTCGAGGATGCCTCCCTAGGGATCACCGCCGAGAGCATCGTCGACGACGAAAAGGCGCTGACCAAGCGCATCGCCTATGTCCACGAAACCTATCGCCAGGGAGCGCTGATCGAGGAGTTCATCGACGGGCGCGAGCTCAACGTCGCCGTGCTCGGCAATGCGCCGATGGAGGTTCTGCCGGTTTCCGAGATCGTCTTCAAGCCGGGGCTCAAGCGCGCCATCGTCAGCTACGACGGCAAGTGGCTGGAGGATTCCCAGGAGTACGCCCAGACCGAGCCGCTCTGCCCGGCAACCCTCAAGGCCAAGGAGTTGCTGCTGGTGCGCGACGTCGCCCTGCGCGCCTGCAAACTGCTTGACTGCCGGGATTACGCCCGGGTCGACATCCGCCTGCGCGACGGGGTGCCGTACATTCTCGAACTCAACGCCAACCCTGACCTGTCCCCCGACGCCGGTCTGGCCCGTAGCGCCCAGGCCGCCGGCATCGGTTATCCCCGGCTGGTGGAACGAATTCTCCAACTGGCCCTGAAACGCCAGGAGAGCCTCCATGCGAAACCTTGAAGCGACCGACCTTCCGGCTTTGACCCGGATTCTCCAGGCGACCGGCGCCTTCACCGAAGTGGAGATCGAGTGCGCCGTGGAACTGCTCGACCTCGTCGTCGCCCAGCCCTGGCAACGGGACTACCGGGTGGCGGTGGCCGAGAATGACGGCCAGGTGGCGGGGTACATTCTCTACGGCCCGGTCCCCCTCACCGAGGGGGTTTACGACATTTACTGGATCGCCACCGATCCGGCGGTGCAGGGCAGGGGCCTCGGCCGGCGCCTGATGGAGCAGGCCGAGGCCGAGGCACGTCGGGCTGGGGGGCGCATGATCTGTCTGGAAACCTCGTCCCAGGGGGGGTACGAACGCACCCGGCGCTTTTACGACCAGGCCGGGTATGTGGAAGAGGCGCGGCTGCGGGATTTCTACAAGCCCGGCGACGACCGCATCACTTACGTCAAACGTTTTTCTTGCCGTGAGGAGATCTGATCAGGATGGAAACCTGGCAGAAACTGTTACAGGAAAGCCTGACCCGCCCCGGCGACCTGACCCGCCGTTTCGGCGTCGATCCCCGTCCCCTCGAAGAAGTGGCGGCGCGCTATCCCATGCGGGTCAATCCCTACTATCTCGGGCTCATCAAGGAAGTCGGCGACCCCATCTGGAAGCAGGCGGTGCCGTCGGAGGAAGAGCTGCGCGACGCCGTTTGCCCGGCCGATCCGCTGGAGGAAGAGAACCAGAGCCCGGTGCCGAACCTGGTCCATCGCTATCCCGACCGGGTGCTCTTCCTGGTCTGTTCCGAGTGCGCCATGTACTGCCGTTTCTGCACCCGCAAGCGCAAGGTCGGCGGCGAGGAGATGCGGATCGACCGCGCTTCCATCGAGCGGGGCTTGGACTACATCCGCGAGCACGGGGAAATCCGCGACGTGATCCTCTCCGGCGGCGACCCGCTGCTCCTCTCCGA
>CALJLX010000037.1 GCA_937982495.1 uncultured Desulfuromonas sp. | reverse complement strand
GCTCATCGACCAGGGTCACCCCGGCGATGATGATGTCGGCCCGCTCCGGGCTGAGTCCCGCGATTTCCCGCCGCTCCCGGGCATCCCTGCGCTCGAGCATGGCCAACAGATGCACGACCTCGGAGCGCAGCACCTCGTAGCCGTGTACCGAGCCGTAGGCTTCCTTGCGCATGGCCATGATCATGGCGCCGACGGCGTTGAGGGTGCCGCCCGAGCCGATGAGACACTGCACGGGAAAGTCGGGGCTCGAAAGAGCCGTTTTCAGGGAGTGGCGGATATGCTTACGCAGGCGGGCCAGATCCTTCTCCAGGGCGGGATCGCGGGGGATAAAGCGCTCGGTCAGCAGTACCGCGCCCAACTCCAGGGAATGGATCGCTTCGATATGTTCGCCGGTGGCGGTCACCATCTCGACGCTGCCGCCGCCGATGTCGATCATGGCGTAACGGCTGCCGGCCATGTCGAAGTGATGGCGGGCGCTCAACGCGGCCAGTTCCGCCTCCTGCTCGCCATCGATGATTTCGATCCCGACCCCGGCGTCCTTCGCCATGGCCGCGACGAATGCCTTGCCGTTAGCGGCCTTGCGCACGGCGCTGGTAGCCACGGCGACGAAATGGGCCGCGCCCAGCCCGTCGGCGATCTGCTTCATGCGCTTGAGAGCCTGGGCCGCCCGTTCCCAGGCGGCGACCGAAATCTCGCCGCTGCCCGCGAGCCCTTCCCCGAGACGCACCGTAGCTTTTTCGTCATCGAGCACCCGGTAATCCCCCCCTTCGAGGATCTCGACAACAATGCAGCGGATGGAGTTGGTGCCGATATCAAGAGCCGCCAGCCGTCTGCCGAGAGCCTTGCCTTTCGCCGCATCCCCCCGGCGTGAATCCGGACTCATGCCGAAATCCGCTTAAAGGCTTTGCGCGCTTTTTTCAATCCTCGCGCCAGTTTTCCAGCCCCCGCCTCGTCCAATCCCCGCAGACGACGAACGGCGCGGGCCAAGCCTTTGCGCGCCCGCTTGCGGCGCCCGTCGAGACGGCTCTCGACCTGTTCCAGCCGCGCCAGAAATTTTTTAACTTCCTTCTCAAGAACAGCTTTTTTCTCCGCGGAGAGAATCTCGGCCTTGCGCGCGAGAAGACCGTCGGCCAGGGCGCTGACGCGCCCCCGCAGTTCCGCGACAGCCTGACGCAGAACCACGCTCTTATCCTGAGCCGCGCCCCTTCCTTCCTCCTCCGGCGTCCCGTCCGCCATTCGTCCCGCCTGCGCTATAATTTCCGGAACGTACCGGGGATTCATCCCCGGAATCGCCGCCAGCTCTTCCGGCGCGGCCTGGGCCAGTCGCGCCGGGCTGTCGAGCCCGGCAGCCGTCAGCCGCTTCGCCAGCACCGAGCCGATTCCCTTGATTCGCTGCAATTGCTTGCCCGCTTCCTCGCTCATCTGTCACCTCTCATAGAAAAATCGACCTGTCATGCACATGGCTTGTTAAAGTTTAACTATACCAGCGGGGTTCCGGGAGTATGTTAAAGTTGTATAAGTTTTGTGTAAAAAAAACAGCCGCTCTATTTCGTTACGCTTTTCTAACAATTTTCTAACAACAACATGGCAAGCTTTTAGGAGAGCGTTTTTCGGAAAAAACCGGACAAGCCCTTTTCCCGAAAGGATCATTGCCATGGATATCGCCGAGATCCCCGAGCTTCCGCCCGCCGTCGACCGGCCTTTCGAGGCCCTTGTCCCGGCGGCGGAAAAAGGAATCGCCACGGAGACCGCCTTGACGACCATCCCCTTTCCCAAAGCCCCGCCGGAACCGCTCAAGGCCCTGCCGGCTCCCTGCGATCTGCAGTCCCCCGAACTCTACCTCAACCGCGAACTGGCCTGGCTCGGATTCAACCAGCGGGTGCTGCACGAAGCGGCGGACCGTCGCACCCCATTGCTGGAACGGATCAAGTTCGCCGCCATCGCCGGATCGAACCTCGACGAATTCTTCATGAAACGCATCGGCGGTCTCAAACAGCAGGTCGGCGCCGGGGTGCAGGAACGCACCGTCGACGGCCGCACGCCGGAAGAACAGATCCGTGCCTGCTACGCCTTTATCCGCGGGCACCAACTGGAAAAACAGCGACTGCTGAAAATCCTTCTGCGCAAATTGCGCGAAAAGGATATCCAGATCCTCCCCTACGACAAACTTGACAAAGCCGAGCAGGAAAAAATCCGGGAAGAGTATTACGACAACATCTTTCCGCTGGTCACGCCCCAGTCCATCGACCCGGCTCACCCCTTCCCTTTCGTCTCCAACCTCTCCCTCAACCTGCTGGTGACCCTGCGCTATCCCAGGGACCGGGAAACCTCCATGGCCCGGGTCAAGGTGCCGATCAGCGCCGGGGCGCCGCGATTTCTGCGGGTCGGTCGCAAAAACCGCTTCGTGCTCCTCGAAGAGGTGCTGGAACACAACCTCGACATGCTCTTCCCGGGGATGGAAATCCTCCATTGCGATCTCTTTCGGGTGACGCGCAACGCCAACACGGAACGGGCCGAGGAGCACGCCGACGACCTGCTCGCCCTGATCGAGTCGACCCTGCAACAGCGCAAGTTCGCCCCCATCGTCCGCCTCGAAGTGCTGCCGGGGATGGACGCGACCCTGCGCGGGCGCCTGGCGGCGGAACTGGGACTGGACGAAGAGGCCGATGTCTTCATCATCGACGGCATGCTCGGCACCCGCGATCTCTTTGAAATCGCCGCGCTCAACCTCCCCCAACTCAAAGAGACGCCGCACCACCCCATCATCCACCCGGCCCTGCAGAACGAACGGAGCATTTTCCACCTGATTCGCGACTCCGGCGCCATCCTTTTGCAGCATCCCTACGAATCATTTTCCACCTCGGTGGAACGCTTTCTCAAGGAAGCGGCCCAGGATCCCAAGGTGCGGGGGATCAAGATGACCCTCTACCGCACGTCGAGCCGCAGCCCGATCCTCGACGACCTGATCCAGGCGGCGCAGAACGGCAAGCAGGTGGCGGTGGTGGTCGAACTCAAGGCGCGTTTCGACGAAGCGGCCAACATCCGCCTCGCCTCCCGCCTGGAAGAGGCGGGTATCCACGTCACCTACGGCGTGGTCGGGCTGAAGACCCACGCCAAGATCATTCTGGTGGTACGCAACGACTACAACGGCCTGCGCCGCTACGTGCATCTCGGCACCGGCAATTACCATCCCGAGACTTCACGCCTCTACAGCGACCTGGGCCTGCTCCTCTACGACAAGAACATCGGCCGCGACGCCACCGAGCTCTTCAACTATCTGACCACCGGCTTCACTCCCAGCCGCCGCTACCAGAAACTGCTGGTCGCCCCGAAGATGCTCAAGCGCGGCCTGCTGGAGCGGATCGACCGGGAAATCGCCGGGCACTCGGAGAAATCCCCCGGTCATATCATTTTCAAGATGAACGCCCTCGACGACGCCGACATCGCCCGCGCCCTCTACCGCGCCTCCCGCGCCGGGGTGCGGATCGACCTCATCATCCGCGACAGCTGCCGGGTGCGGCCCGGCATCGCCGGGCTCTCGGAGAACATCCGGGTCATTTCCATCGTCGGCCGTTTTCTCGAACACGCCCGCCTCTATTATTTCCGCAACGGCGGCGAAGAGGAGTATTTCATCGGCTCGGCCGACGCCATGAAGCGCAACCTCGAACATCGCGTCGAGGTGCTGACGCCGGTGGAGAATCCGGGCATCCGCGAGGATTTGCGCCAGATGCTGGAGATTCAGCTCAACGACCGGCGCGGCGCCTGGGAACTCAAATCGGACGGCACGTACAGCCAACGGCGGCCGCGGAACACGGAGGAGAGTGTCGGCAGCCAGCAGCGGCTGATCGAGCTGGCGGAAAAGCGCAATCGCGACGCCTCCCGGCTGCGCAAGCGCAAGCCGAAAAGCCTCGGCGGCCGCAACCTGCGCTGAGAGAAGGGAGTCAACGAATGGGCGATTGTCTGAAGGGGAAATCGGAGAACAAGCCGAAGCAGGGGCGCTTTCGCTGCGAGCGCTGCGGAGCGGTTTCTAAAAAGGAAAACCACCTCTGCAAGCCTGGGGAGTTGACGAAAAAAGCGGTGAAAAAGCTCGAAGCGAAGAAAGAAAAAGCCGCCAAGGACTGAAGTCGGCGCCGACTTCAGTCCTTATCCAGCGCCTGTTCGATGCGCTCGACCAGGGTTTTGAGGACTTTGACCCGGGCGTAACGCTTGCTGTTGGCCTCGACCAGGGTCCAAGGGGCGATCTCGGTGCCGGTGCGCTCGACCATGTCGCACACCGCCTCTTCGTAACGGGGCCATTTCTCCCGATTGCGCCAGTCGTCCCCGGTGATCTTGAACTTCTTGAAGGGGATCTCTTCCCGCGCCTTGAACCGGCGAAATTGTTCATCCTGATCGATGGCCAGCCAGAATTTGACGACCAGGGTGCGATTGCGGATCAGCTGCTCCTCGAAATCGTTGATCTCGCCGTAGGCGCGCATCCAGTCGGTCTCGGCGCAAAAACCCTCAACCCGCTCCACCAGCACCCGCCCATACCAGGAGCGGTCGAAAATCACCAGCTTGCCCCGTTCGGGCAGATGCCGCCAGAAACGCCACAGATAGGGATGATCCGATTCCTCGTCCGTCGGCGCGGCGATCGGCACCACCTGATAACGCCGGGCGTCGAGCGCCCCCGTCAGCCGACGGATGCTTCCCCCCTTGCCGGCCGCGTCGTTCCCTTCGAAGACCGCCACCACCGAAAGCGCGCCGAAGCCCTTCTTGCGGCTCAACTTATTGAGCTTTCCCTGCCACTGGGCCAACTGCTCCTCATAATCCTTCTTATCCAGATCGAGGCTCAGATCGAGAGCGCGCAGCACGTTAAGCTCATCGATCCGCGGAACCAGGGGCGGCACCGTCACCGCCGGCTGCGGCGGCACCGTCTCGACCGCCAGGCGCTGCCGCAACGCCTGCAACAAAGCCTCGCCCAGGGTCAGCTCCCGGTAGCGGGCATCGTAGCCCTCGATGATCGTCCAGGGCGCCTCCGCCGAGCTGGTCTGCCGCAGAGCCCGCTCCGCCACCTGCCGGAACTTGCCGTAATGTCTGTGATTGCGCCAGTCGTCCTTGTTCACCCGCCAGCTGGTGGCGGGGTCCTTCTCCAGCTTGTCGAAGCGCTTTTTCTGGCGTTTTTCCGACAGATGCAGCCAGAATTTGAGGACCAGAACCCCCTCGTCCACCAGCATCTTCTCGAAACGGTTGCCCCGCTCCAGCGCCTGATCCAGCTCCGAATTGCCGATGCGGTCGTAAACCCGGTCGCGGATCGCCTCGCTGTAGAGCGCGTCGAAAAAAATCCCGATTTTCCCCTTCGGCGGCAGCGCCCGCCAATACCGCCACATGGGCGGCCGCGCCAGATCCGTTTCGGTCGGTTCGCCGGGGGCATGGGTCTGGATATGGCGGGGATCCATCCACTCGTTGAGGACGTTGACCGTATCCCCCTTCCCCGCGCCGTCCATCCCGGCAATGATGATGACAACCGCGAAACGACGCGCCTCCACCAGCTCCAACTGGGCTTCGAGCAGTTCCCGGCGCAGGCGGGGCATTTCCCGGTTATAACGTTCGGCATCGATGACATGGCCGAGTTCGGCGGATTCGAACATGACATCCCTCCTCTTTCGGGTAGAATTCTACTCAGGATTAAAGCATAGCAGAAATGACGAAAGATGCGGCACTTCGCCCCGGCGACGAACGCAGAACGAGGGCCGGCAATGAAGCTTTCCTCGCGCCGTCACGCCGACCATTCCCCATTTCCCCAGGAGGACTTATGAAATTCACCGTGAATCAGGATGACTGCATCGGCTGCGGCGCCTGCGAATCCACCTGCCCCGACGTCTTCGAGCTGGTCGACGGCAAATCCCGGTGCAAACTCGCCGACGTTCCCGCCGACCTGCAAGACTGCGCCCTCTCCGCCGAAGTCGGCTGCCCGGTCCAGGCCATCTCCCACAGCTGAGACCGGCCCGCGTCCCGGATACCCCGAGCGAGGGTATCCGGTGTTTCCCTGCCTGAGCAGTCGATGACGATATAGCGGCTGAACCGTAACATCTTCGGTTACTCAGAAGTCGGTATTTGATCTCTAATCAAGGGCATGTCGAAAAGTTCGGTTTTCGGTTCGGTTCCCGCCACCTCTACCGTAAAAAACAAAAGGGCGACCCCATCTGAACCCAACCTTCTAAATTATTGAAGTTAGGTGGAATTCCCGCCTACAGTCCGCACCTCCTGCCCTTCCCTACGTCGGCTTCCCACCGCTCGTTGACGCAGCCATCCCTGGCCGCTTTTCCGACATCCAATCGTCGCTCGCTTTACTTCGATTCCCACCCTAAAATGGACAAGGGGACGATCCTTGATAGGATCGTCCCCTTGAACTGGTGGAGGTGGCGGGAGTCGAACCCGCGTCCGAAAATCTTTCACGTAAGGCTTCTACATGCGTAGTCCGTGTATTGGATTTAACCGGTCAAGGCTCCCATGGACAGGATACGTGAACGGCGATTCTGCTTTGATTTCGCTTTTGCGCCACAGACCTTCACAAAAGCTAGCCCACTAAATTGACGTCTTCAAACCTACGCAGGCACTCGGCCTGAAGACGTGGCAGCAATTAAGCTGCCAGTGCGTAACGAACGTCGTTGTCGGCGTTTGTATTGTTGCCAGTTTTTTAACGAGGCCCACTGGCGTCCCCGGCATGCCACCTTCGCTTCCAATCCCCGTCGAAACCTGGGCACCCCCTTGTAAACAGTGATTAGTGATTGGTTGTTGGTAATTGGGTTACTTTCGATTTTTCTTGAAAGTACGTTGAGTATCGCACAAAACCTTTGAAGAAACCAGCGTTTTTATCCGCGGGAGTGGTCGCGGATGGCGCGGGCGGTTTCGCGGCTGTGCTGTTTTTCCTTGAGGGTCTCGCGTTTGTCGTGGAGTTTCTTGCCGCGACCGATGCCGATTTCGAGTTTGGCCCGGCTCTCCTTGAAATAGATCTTGGTCGGCACCAGCGACAGCCCCCGTTCCTCTACCTTGCGGGTGAGCTTGGCGATCTCTTCGTGATGAAGCAGCAGCTTGCGTACCCGGGTGGGATCGTGGTTTTCGCGGTTGCCCTGCTCGTAAGGGCTGATGTTCATGTTGTTGATGAAGACCTCGCCGTCCTTGATACGGCAGAAGGCCTCCTTGAGGTTGACCTTCCCCTGGCGCAGGGATTTGACCTCGGTGCCGGTGAGCACCAGCCCGGCCTCGTAGACTTCGTCGATGAAGTATTCGTGATAGGCCTTTTTGTTGGTGGCGATGATTTTGATGCCCATCGGCTCGCTTCTTCCAAGGAGTTGACCGGCCTGGGGCCGGTATCGATTTCAGGAAGGGTGAGTATAGCGGCGGCTCAGGACTTTTGCAACACATCCCAGGCATCGAGGAAGAGGGAGACGACTTCGGCGCTGCGCCCCGGGGCGCAGAGGAATTCTTCGAGTTCGGCAAAGGCAGGCAGTTTGGCAGGTTTGAGTACCTGGAAGTTGCAGCCCAGTCCGGCCTTGAGCTCCCCCTGGTCGGCGGCCACGCCGAGGGCGCGAGCGCCGTGGATGGTGGCCATGGCCAGCAGTTCGGCGGGTTCGACCTTGCCCGCGAGCCACTGCCGGGCAAAGGCGATTTCATCCCAGACCGAGAGGGTTTCGTTGCTGGCGAGGCTGTCGGTCCCCAGGGCCAGGGGGACCCCGGCGGCGCGGTAGAGTTCCACCGGCAGCCGGCCGACGCCGAGGCGGGCATTGGAGCGGGGGCAGCAGACGACGGTGGAACCGGCCCGGGCAAGGCGCGCGGCGTCATCGGCATCGATCTGCACGCCGTGGGCGAGCAGGCAGGAGGGAACGAGCGCGCCGCACTGCTCGGCCCAGGCGACGGGGGAGCGGCGCGCCGGGGGCGGGGCCATCCCCTGCCAGCCGACGTAGGGGTAAAGTTTGTCGGCGAGGGGCCCGGTCGAATCCCGGATGAAACTTACTTCGGCCGGGGCTTCGGCCAGATGCAGGGTGGTTGCCACCTTCCGCCGACGGGCGAAATCCATGATCTGGGCGAGATAGTCGGCGGAGAGGGAATAGCTCGAATGGGGAGCGATGCCAAGCCGCAGCTGTCCGGCCCGTTTTTCGTCGAGGAGGGTTCCGATGCGACTGAGCAGCTGTCGTCCCTGGGCGGGATCGAGGCCGAGGGTTTCCAGATAGAGCCGACCCTTCAACGGACTGTGCCGGTAGGCCGTGCGGGCGGGAAAGTAGGAAAGGATATCCCCCACCGCGCCGGTGCCGGCGGCGAGGGAGGCGGCAATCCCCGCCGCCACGGAGGACTCGAAACGATGGAGGGGAAGGCCGCGCTTGACCCGGATGACGTGCAGGATCCAGTCGACGAAGTCGCCGCCGGGAGCGATGGTCTCCCCGGCTTCGGCGCGCCAGCGGGGAAAATGGGTCAGCTCCAGATGGGTATGAGCATTGACCAGGGGGGGCAGCAGAATGGCATCGCCGAAATCGACGACCGCGGCCTCCGGAAAGGCCGCGGTCAGGGATTTTCGGGCACCGACTTCAAGAATGCGCCCGCCGTCGACCAGCAGGGCGCCGTCTTCGATCGGGGGCGCGGTGACGGGCACCAGATAGCGGGCGAGAAAGAGGGTGGACACGACGTCAGATCGCCTCTTGCAGTTCGCCCTGGCCGGGATTTTCGTGGGTGCGTTCGGCCTCGACGCGGCGGTTTTTCCCGTCGACGAAGACCAGCTTGGGCTTATGCGCCCGGGCCTCGACGTCGTTCATCTCTTTCCAGCTGGCGATGATGACGAGATCGCCCTTGGCTACCAGGCGCGCCGCCGCGCCGTTGATGCAGATGGTGCCGCTGCCGGGCTGGCCGGCGATGGCGTAGGTAGCGAACCGGGTGCCGAAGTTGACGTTCCAGATGTCGACGAATTCGTTATCGAGAATGTCGGCCTCTTTCATCAGCAGGGGATCGATGGTGATACTCCCCTCGTAATGCAGGTCGGCTCCGGTAACGGTGGCGCGGTGGATCTTCGACTTGAGCATTTTCCGCATCTTGTTCATACCTCCTCGAATAGATAAGCATTATCAATCAGACGGGTATTCCCCACTTTCACCGCCAGCAGCAGCACCGAATCGCCGTCGACCGTCGACTGGTCTTCGAGGGTCAGCTGATGACAGATCTGGATATAATCGACCTGCGCTTCCGCTTCGCGCTCGATCCGCGCCCGGGCCGCCGCGATGAGGCGCGCGGCGGAAGTTTCCCCGCGCCGCGCCAACGCGGCCGCCAGGCGCAGGGCGTCGACCAGGCACAGGGCCTGGGTCCGCTGAGCGGGAGAAAGATAGACGTTGCGGGAGCTCATGGCAAGGCCGTCGGCTTCGCGGACGATGGGCATGCCGACGATCTCCACCGGCAGGTTGAGATCCGCCGTCATCCGCTTGATCACCGCCAGCTGCTGGAAATCCTTGCGCCCGAAGAGGGCGACATGGGGCTGAACGATGAGAAAGAGCTTGCTCACCACCGTCGTCACCCCGCGAAAATGCCCCGGCCGGCTGCGCCCGCAGAGGGTATCGGTGAGCCCTTCGACATCGACGTAGGTGGCGTAGCCGCGGGGATACATCTGCCCCGCCTCGGGCGCGAAGATCCAGTCGACTCCGGCGGCTTCGGCGAGAGCGGCATCGCGGGTCAGATCGCGAGGGTAGGATGCGAAATCCTCCCCCTGGCCGAACTGGGTCGGGTTGACGAAGATCGACAGCACCAGCAGGTCTCCCCGCTTACGCCCTGCGTCGAGGAGGGAGCGATGACCGTTGTGCAGATAGCCCATGGTCGGCACGAACGCAATCCGCTTTCCCGCCGCGCGTGCGGCCAGGCAACGCGCCTGCATCTCTTGGACGTCGGTGATGATTTGCATGTTTATACCAGTGACTAGTGACAGGTGACGAGTAATCAGTGACTCGTCACTCGTCACTGGTTACCGCCTTTCTATTTGAAAGAGTGTTCGTCGTCGGGGAAAGTGCCGGCCTTGACCTCGCGGATGTAGTCGCTGATCCCCCGGCTGATGGTCTCGGAAACGTCGGCGAAGCGTTTGACGAATTTGGGGGAATACTTCTCGCAAAGCCCGAGGATGTCGTGAATCACCAGCACCTGCCCGTCGCAGTGCACCCCGGCGCCGATGCCGATGGTGGGAATAGCGACGGTCTCGGTGATCTCCCGGGCCAGGGAAGCGGGAATGCCTTCGAGGACCAGGGCGAAGGCGCCGGCCTGCTCGACGGCGCGGGCGTCGGCGAGCAGTTGCCGGGCCTGGAGGTCTTCCTTCCCCTGCACCCGGAAACCGCCCATGCGATGGATCGACTGTGGGGTCAGGCCGATGTGGCCGACCACCGGAATATCCATGTCGATGATGGCGCGGATGGTGGCGGCGATGTTTTCGCCCCCTTCGAGTTTGACCGCCTGCGCCCCCCCCTCCTTGATCAATCGGCCGGCGTTGCGTCGGGCCTCGGCGAGATCGACCTGATAGGAGAGAAAAGGCATGTCGGTCACGACCAGGGCCGAGGAGGTACCGCGCACCACGGCGCGAGTATGATAGAGCATCTCTTCCAGCGTCACCGGCAGGGTATTGTCGTAACCGGCGACGACGGTGCCGACCGAGTCGCCGACGAGGATCATGTCGATCCCCGCCAGATCCATGAGGCGCGCGAACGGATAGTCGTAGGCGGTGAGAACGGTGATCTTTTCTCCTTCGACCTTCATCCGGCTTATATCGAGTATGGTCTTCGTCTTTTTCAAAAGGCACATCCCCTCTTGCCCACAGGCAATAAAAAAGCCCTTCGGAAGCCGTCCGAAAGGCGCGTTAACGGTTTCGGCAGGGCACCTGCCCTCCCATCCGCTCACCTTCCGTCCCGGTCCGCGGATCCAGGCGGTATTGCTATGTCGGGTCGACCGTTCGCGGAGCGCATGTTTTGCTCCGGCTCAGGTTCCGGGCGACGCTCCGTTAACGGTCTTTAAACAATCCAAAAAACGGGATTTTTTATAGCACGGCGAAATTCCCCTGTCTACCTTTTTCGACCGAAATCCATCATCAACCCATGGATATTTCAGGGATATTTTAATCCCCGGGAAAAATCCGGGGAGTCCCCCGTTCAAGGCAGAAGCTCCTCGGCCGCTTCGGCAATGATGAGCAGGGGATGGTAGTTGACCAGGGTCAGGCCGCGCAGGCTCTCGCGCAGACGCTGGAAGCCGTTGAGCTCGCGGCGGCGAGCGGCCAGACAGGCTTCGGGATTGCCCGAGTAGTCCTCCAGCACCCGCTTGGTCAGGCGGAAACCGACCCGTTCGAAAGCGCTGGTGACGGCGCGCAACGCCTGGCGGTCCCACTGATCCCGCAGGGGAACCGTGCGGGCCAACCGCGCCAGTTCGTCGAGACCGAGCAGACGGCGCAGGTCGAGAAAGGCCCGCGCCGTGGCGTAAAGTTCGCCGCCGGCCTCCTCGTTCAACATCACCACGGGCAGGAAATCCCGAAACGCTCCCAGTAGGGAAAAACGTCGAGCCAATTCGGCGCTCATCCCCTGCTCTTCAACCGTTTGCGCAACATTCTTGCAGCGTTGCCATTCCTCTTCGGGAAGCAATCCACCGAGGACTTTCTCGAAAGCCGCGAGCTGTTCCCGCAGAGAGGCGACCCGAGAACTCTGCGGGGCCATTTCCAGATCGTGGGCCAGCGCCCAGTCGCAGAAGGCAACCAGGGTGTCCTCAAGGCCGAGCAAGAGTTCGAGCTGCCGGTCGGCCGGCATGCGATTGTCCAGGGCATGGACCGCCCGGCGCAGGGTTTCGCCGTCAAGAACCCGGTCGAAACCGAGCCAGCTTGACGTAACCGCGACCGGAGACAAGCCGTGCCGGTCGCAAAGGCTGTTGATCAGGGCGCTCCCGCCCCGGTCGACGAGGTAATTGGTAATGACCGTCGCGGTGATCTCTGCGGCCAGGGGATGGCCGGAAAAATGTTCCCCGTAACGATCCTGGAGCGCTTTCGGGAAATAGGAAGGCAGATAGAGCGCCCGAACGTCCGGCGATGAGACCAGGTCGGCATCGAGCAGGTTCTGATAAATCTGCATTTTGCCGTAGGCCATGAGGATCGCCAGTTCCGGCCGGGTAAAAACCCGGGGATCGCGGGCCAGGACTTCCTTCTCGGAAGGAAGATATTCGCCGCGCCGATCCATGAGTCCGGCGCGGGCCAGGCGCTCGCAATGTTGCAGATGGGGCTCGACTTCGCGCAGACAGCGCCGTTGATCGAGGCTCAGGCAGAGGCTTTGCCCGTAGTTGTCGGCCAGCACCGCTGCGCAGACCTCGTCCGTCAATGCCCGCAGCAGCGCATCCCGGGCGTCCTGACCGGCGAGAACGCCCTGGCCGAGGAGATGCTGCATGAAGATCTTGAGATT
This sequence comes from uncultured Desulfuromonas sp., assembly GCA_937982495.1. Taxonomy (GTDB): domain Bacteria; phylum Desulfobacterota; class Desulfuromonadia; order Desulfuromonadales; family Trichloromonadaceae; genus Trichloromonas. Next base: position 10,883 of record CALJLX010000037.1, on the reverse strand, counting down.
GACCTCATGGTCGCTGCAATCGACTCCGCCGGAGTTATCCACCGCGTCGGTGTTGATCCGCCCACCGGCCAGGGCATAGTCGATCCGGCCGCGCTGGGTGAAGCCGAGGTTCCCCCCCTCCCCCACGACCCTGGCTCGCAGCCGGCAGCCGTCGACCCGCACCTTGTCGTTGGCCCGGTCGCCGACCTCCTCGTTCTTTTCCGCACCGGCCTTGACGTAGGTGCCGATGCCGCCGTTCCAGAGCAGATCGACCTCGGCGGTCAACAGCAGGCGAATCAGCCCGTCGGGGTCGAGGGTTTCGTGGCGTACCCCGAGCCAGGCGCGAACCGCGGGCGACAACGGAATCTCCTTGGCCGTCCGGGGATAGACCCCGCCTCCCCGCGAGATCAGGGCGCGGTCGTAATCGTCCCAACTGGAACGGGACCGCCGAAAAAGGCGTTGCCGCTCGCTGAAGGAAGCTTCCGGATCGGGGTCTGGATCGAGAAAGATGTGGCGATGGTCGAAGGCGGCGAGCAGCCGGATGCAGCGGGATTGGAGCATGCCGTTGCCGAAAACGTCGCCGCTCATGTCGCCGATGCCGACCACGGTGAAAGGCTCGCTCTGGGTATCGTGGCCAAGCTCGCGGAAATGGCGTTTGACGCACTCCCAGGCGCCCCGAGCGGTAATCCCCAGGGCCTTGTGGCTGTATCCCCGCGAGCCGCCGCTGGCGAAGGCGTCATCGAGCCAGAAACCGTAACCCTGGCTCAGTTCGTTGGCGGTGTCGGGGAGATGAGCCGTTCCCTTGTCGGCGGCCACCACCAGGTAGGGATCTTCGGCGTCGTAAGCGACGATCCCCTCGGGCCGACGGATCCCATCGCTCACCCGGTTGTCCGTCAAATCAAGCAATCCCTGGATCAGGGTCCGGTAGGCGGCCTTGGCCAGGGCCATCCCCTCTTCCCGTTCGCGGTAGGGGGTCTTGACGACGAACCCACCCTTCGAACCGACGGGCACAATCAGGGCGTTCTTGGCCATCTGCGTTTTCATCAGGCCGAGAACCTCGGTGCGGAAGTCGTCGGGACGGTCGGACCAGCGGATGCCGCCGCGCGCCACCTTGCCGCCGCGCAGATGAATCCCCTCCATGGCGGCGGAATGGACGTAGATCTCGAACATGGGGCGGGGAGCAGGCATGTCGATGATCCCCAGGGCATTGATCTTGAAAGAGAGCAGATAATCGCCGCGGTGCCGCCGGACAAAGAAGTTGCTGCGCACCGTCGAGTCGATGAGGTTGAAGAGGGTGCGCAGGATCTGATCTTCGTTGACGTCGCTCACCTCGCGCAGGGCCTCGACGATTTCCTGCCGCAACGGCGAAAGTACCTGCTCCTCGCGAACGGAAATATCCCGCCAGGCCGCATCGTCCTTGAAGCGTCCCTCGAAGTAGCGATAGAGGAGCAGGGCCACGGCGGCATTGTTGATCAGGGCATAGGCCACCCGCTTTTTACTGAAGGGAGTGCCGAGCTGGAAGAAGTAGTTGCGGTAGGCGCGGAAGATGTCGATTTCCTTCCAGCCCAATCCGGTCGGCACCAGCAGTTGGTTGAGGTAATCGTTTTCCAGTTCCCCCCCGCGGATGGCGGCCAGGGCTTCCAGCAGAATTTCGCGCCGATCGGCAAGCTCCCCCTGTTGGCCGAAAAGGGCGAAGCTTTTGATATGCAGCAGCCCCGTCGGCCCGGGCAGATCGAAATCGATCTCTTCGATGACCGACAGCCCCAGGTTCTGTAGAATCGGCATCAGATCGTTGAGATAACTGCGCCGGGAGCTGTAGAACTGCAGGCGGTAGTAGCGCTCCACCCCGGCGAAGGGTCCCCAGAGATCGAAACTTTCGATCTGCTCCCTCGCCACCCGATCAAGATGGAGCACATCACGCTGGGCAAAGCGGGGATGCACCCGGTTGCGATAGGCTTCGTCGAAACTCTCCCCGAACTCCCGCCACAGCCGTCGCCCTTCGGACTCGCCGTGGGCATGTTCGAGCAGCCGACGCAGGCGCCCGGACCAGGGGCGAAGCATGCGCGACAGACAGCGTTCGAGAACGGCCGGATCGAAACGGACCGGCTCACGGCGGGGAAGGAGTCGGGCGTGGTGCAGAGTATGTTCAGTGGTCACCTGAACCAGCGAAATTTCCGCGGCGGGGGCGGAAAAAAACCGCCGCAGGTAGCGCTCCACCCGCGCCATGGTTTCCTCCGGGTAACTCCCCCGGGGCAGAATGAGAAACAGAGTCAATCCGGAAAGAGCCGGGGAAGCGGCGGCAATGATGCGCACCAGGGTATCCCGGGACATGGCGGCGACGGAACGAACGGCCGCCGCCAGCTCCTTGGCTTCGAGAAAGAAAAGCTCTACCTTGGGGAAAGCGTTGAAAATTTTTACGGTGTTGCGATAGCCGTGACTCCCCCGCGAAAACCCGGAAAATTTCAGCGCTTCTTCAATCCGACGCCGCAGCGCCGGAATCTGCCAGGCCGGTTCACCCCGCACCTTCTCGCTGAACAGCCCAAAAAATTCATGAATTTCGGAAAGACCGTCGGCGCTCGCCGTGAAACAGCCGATACAGACCAGCTTTTCGGCACGCAACAAGGGACTGGTCACGGCGGTCGTTTCGACCGCCACAAGCACCCCGTCTCCCAGCCGACGCCGCATCCCGGCCCCGGCATCATCGGGCAGGGAAATGCCCAGCATCCCTGCATCCTGAAGCTCGAAAGCCCCAGCGCCGCCCCCCCCCTTCACAACCCGGTGGCGACGATAGGCAAAGGGAAGAAAATTCCCGTCGGCAAGCCACCGCCAGAACTCACCCTGGCCGCCCGCCTCGGCGATGGACAGGGTGGCGGCCAGGCTTTTTTCCAGATCACCCCGCGCCTGCTCCACCACCAGGGCGGCATTCAAGGCCTGATGAACCGGAGCGACAAGTTCGGCGGCGGTTTCGGGAAGAACCGCCAGTTCCGCGAGGATCAGCGATTCCCGGGGCGCGTCCCCGGCCCGCTCTCCGAGACGGAGCAATTGATTTGTCTCACGCAGAACGGGAAAACTCGGATGGCAGATCAAGTGAAAGGGCATTTCCCTGCTCTTGAGTTGAACCAGTAGGGAATCGACCAGAAAGGGCGCATCGGGGGAAGTGCAAACGAGAAGAGGATGTCCATCCTCAAGGTTGATAAGGAAAACGCCGACGCCGGTCCCTCGCGATTCCAGACAGTCGACCAGACGCGGGAGCCAATGGGCCAGGGTGTCGGGGGACAGGGAGAGCAGATAGGCCGGATGGATGCTTTGTCGAAAGAGCTGTCCCAGGTCGAGCGCCAATGTGCGGCGAAGTGTATCGGACTCGGCGGCCAGCAGCTTCTCGACCCGGGCAAAGAGCTCATTGAGTTTGGCGCGGGATGGAGAGTCGGAATACGAATCGGCGAAAACCGTCATGACGTCCTCCTGGCGAGTGGGATGAAAACTCGTCCTCCAAGGATAGCACCTGACGGGAAATCGGACCAGGCGTTAATCTGCTGACGAAAAACGGGGTTTTCAGCAACCGGAAAGGAACTTAACGGAGAGGATGCTTATGCGAAAAGCATCGCCGTTGAATGGCCGGGCAAGAAACGGCAACGCCGCGAATGACGAGTTTTTTCCACGCCATCAGAGATATTCGATCGTCCCCCGTTGCCGCAACTCGGCCACCAGCTGTTCCAGGTGCCGCGCCGCCTGTTGTTCGAGCAGATAGCGGCGGATCTTCGGGGTCGCCTCAATCAGGTCGAGAGTGCGGGCTTCCTTGCGCTCAAGCACCTTGATCAGATGCAGACCGAAGGGGGTTTCGACCACCTCCCCCACCTCGCCGACCGGCTGGCTGAAAGCGGCATCGGAAAAGGCCTGGACCATCTCACCCCGGCGGAAGTAGCCGAGATCGCCCCCCCGGGAGGCGCTCGGGCAATCGGACACCTCCTCGGCGAGGGCGGCGAAATCCTCGGTGCGACTGCGCTCGCGCAGGGCTTCGAGGGCGCGCCGGGTCTCTTCCTTGTTGCCGTCCCGGACCTTCAGCAGGATGTGGCAGGCGCGCGCCCGGGCCGGTTCCCGCATCTGCTCGGCATATTCCCGGTAAAAAGCCGCGATCGCTTCCGCGTCCGGCTCGGGCAGGGATTCCGTTTCCTGGGCGGTCAACAAGTTGACGGTGAGATCCTGGCGGATCATGCGTTGATAATCGCCCTGGTCGATCCCCGCCTTGGCCAGGGTTCCGACGAATTCCTCAGCGGAAGGGAAATTCGCCATCAAACGGCGCACTTCCGCCGCCACCGCCTCGGCCGATGCCACCAGCCCCCGGGCCAGGGCCTCCTGATAAAGCAGCTCCCGCGCCAGCAGCTTTTCCAGGGCCAACGCCTCGACCTTGGCCAGTTCATCGGCATCGAGATGCTCTTTGGTCTTGCGGTGCAGTTCCATGGCATAGCCCTGCACGGCATTGACGAAATCCTTGTTCGAAATGGGGTTGCCGTTGACGCGGGCGCGAATCGGTTCAGTCACGGATCGAAAACTCCTTGAAAGATATCAGGCGGAGGGTTGCCGCAGCAGATCGGCGAGGCGGGCGAACTCGGCCAGGTCGAGGGTTTCGCCGCGGCGGCCGGGGTCGATCCCCTCCGCGGCGAGGCGCTCCTCGAAGCCGGGGAAGCCCAGGCCGGATGCGGCCAAGGTGTTGCGCAAGGTTTTGCGCCGCTGGGCGAAGGCGGCCTTGACCACCCGACGGAAGAACGGTTCGTCGGCGACGGCGACCCGCGCTTCGGCCAGAGGCGCGAAGGCCAGGACCACCGAGGTCACCTTGGGGGGGGGATGAAAGGCGCCGGGCGGAACCGTCACCACCCGCCGCACATCGAACCAGAGTCGGCAAAAGACCGAAAGGATGCCGTAATCCCCGGTACCGGGAGCGGCGGCGATGCGGTCGCCGACCTCTTTCTGGAACATGAGTACGGCGCGGGAGAAGAGTTCGCGGTGATCGAGGAGCTTGAAGAGAATCTGGCTGGAGATGTTGTAGGGAAGATTGGCGACCAGCTTGTGCGGCCCCGGGCCGAGCAGCTCCGGCCAGTCGAAACGCAGGGCATCCCCAGCGTGGATGACGAGATTTGCGGCCTGACGGCCCTCCAGGGCGGCGATGAGATCCCGGTCGAGTTCCATCGCCTGCAGCCGCGCGACCAGGGGAAGCATCCGGTCGGTCAGCGCGCCCATCCCCGGTCCGATCTCCAGCACCTGGTCCGTGGGGTGCAGATCGGCCGCCGCGAGAATGCGGTCGATGACCGAATGGTCCCGCAGAAAATTCTGGCCGAAACGTTTTTTGGGGCGATGTTCCATCTGTGGACTTTCCGGGAAATTTTCCCAAAAGGATCAATCCCGCTTGCGCCGGTGGATGTGCAAGCCCCGGGGACGGGGCCAGCGGGGAATCCTCCAGACCTTGAAGAGCGGTACCGCCCGCAGGGTCAGGGCATAGGCCAAGGCGCCGCAGACAATGCCGAAAATCAAGCTGCCCAGGCACAGGGGAAGAAGAACCTCGCCTCCCATCGCCTTCAGCGACTCGAAGGTCAGCTCCGGCAAGCCAACCCTCGGCAAACCCAGAAGCAGTCGGCCCGATTCGTACTGCAAACCGTAAATGACCGGCGCCGTCACCGGGTTGGTGATCCAGACGCCGAGGGCCGCCGCCAGCTTGTTTTCCTTCAGCAGAAAGGCAAAAAAGACGGCGATGGGCATCTGCATGCCCATGGTCGGGGTCATGCCGATAAAAATCCCCAGGGCCACCCCCTTGGCGATTTCGTCGGGAGAACCGCGCAGGCGGATGAATTTGACAAGGTTGAGCTTCAACTGCCGGATAAAACCGAAACGTCGCCACATACGGTCTCTTTACCCGCCCCCCGAAACAGTCAACGACCGGCCCGGTCGAGGGGCCAGCTCGCCAGGGCGTTCAGAGCGAAACCGTCCCGCTGTCCGGCGCTCAGGTAAAAATCACCGGCGACGGCGAGCATGGCGGCATTGTCCGCGCAAAGCAGCGGCGAGGGGAAAACCACGGTTTTGCCCTTGGCCGCGCAGGCTTGGCCCATCCCTTGGCGCAGTCCACTGTTGCAGGCCACGCCCCCGGCGACGACGATCCGCCCCAGATTCTCTTCCTCGGCGGCGCGCAGGGTCTTTTTCACCAGCACCTCGACCACCGCCGCCTGGAAGCTGGCGGCCAGATCGCGCAAGGCCTGTCCCGCCGGCGTATCCCCCTGGGCGCGCACATGATTGAGCACCGCCGTCTTGATGCCGCTGAAACTGAAATCGAGCCGCTGCTTATGCAGCATCGGCCGGGGAAAGTCGATGGCCTTGGGGTTCCCCTCGGCGGCCAGGCGATCGATGACCGCACCGCCGGGATACCCGAGACCGAGAAGCTTGGCGACTTTATCGAAGGCCTCGCCGGCGGCGTCGTCTAGGGTGCGGCCGAGGATGCGGTAGCGGCCGACGCCGTCGACCCGGTAGAGATGGGTATGGCCGCCGGAGACGGCCAGGGCGAGATAGGGAAAGGGCACCTCCTGCTCCAGTCGCGGCGCCAGAATGTGGCCTTCGATGTGATGCACCCCGACCAGGGGGAGATCGCGGGCCATCGCCACCGCCTTGGCGAAGGAGAGGCCGACCAGCAGGGCGCCGACCAGCCCGGGGCCGCGCGTGACCACCAGCCCCTCGATCTCGGCGAGCGTCGTCGAGGCCTGCTCCAGGGCTGTTTCGACGACCACGGAGATCGCTTCCAGATGCTTGCGCGAGGCGAGTTCGGGCACCACGCCGCCGTAGCGGGCGTGAACATCCACCTGGGAGGCGATGACGTTGGACAGGGCGCAACGACCGTCCCGCACCACGGCGGCGGCGGTTTCGTCACAGGAAGATTCGATGGCGAGAAGCAACATATAAAAATCAGTGACGAGTGAGGAGTGACGAGTGACGAGCGCGTTTTTGCCAATCGTCACCCGTCACTGATCACTGTTCCTAAAGAAGATTCGCCGCCAGTTCGGCCAGGGACGACCGTTCCCCTTTGTTCAGGGTGACGTGACCGGCGAGGGCCTGACCCTTGAACTTCTCGACGGTGTAGGTCAGGCCGTTGCTCGATGCGTCGACGTAGGGGTTGTCGATCTGGTAGGGGTCGCCGGTGAGGACGATTTTGGTCCCCTCCCCCGCCCGGGTGATGATGGTCTTGACCTCGTGGGGGGTGAGGTTCTGCGCCTCGTCGACGATCATGTACTGCTTCGGGATGGAGCGGCCGCGGATGTAGGTCAGGGGCTCGATTTCGAGGATGCCCATATCGACCAGCTCCTTGTAGCCGCGTTTATGCTTGCCGCCGCGCTCTTCCACCGCGCCGAGGAGCAGTTCGACGTTGTCGAAGATCGGCTGCATCCAGGGCGCCAGCTTCTCTTCCACATCGCCGGGGAGAAAGCCGAGATCGCGCCCCATGGGGAAGACCGGGCGCGAGACCAGCAGCCGGCTGAACTGCCCCTGATCCGCCACCATGGTCAGACCGGCGGCGATGGCGAGCAGGGTCTTGCCGGTACCGGCCTTGCCGACCAGGGTCACAAGCTGAATATTTTCATCGAGCAGCAGATTGAAAGCGAACTGCTGCTCGCGATTGCGGGGGTGAATGCCCCACAGCCCTTCCTTCGGCACCTTGATCAGCGGATTGACCCGCTGCAGCGAATGATTGTAGCGGCCGATGGCGGTGTGCGACGGATTGCCCGCCTCGACCAGGGTGACGCACTGGTTGGGATAGAAATCCCCTTCCAGGGGCAGATAGCCCTGGCCGTAGAAGCGGTCCACCTCGTCCTTGCTCAGCTCGACCTCGGCGGTGCCGGAATAGAGATCGTCGATGGAAACCTTGTCCGACTCGTAATCGGCCGCGTCCAGACCCACGGCATCGGCCTTGATCCGCAGGTTGGTATCCTTGGTGACGAAAATCACCGGACAGGAACAGGTCTTCTTCAGTTCCAAGGCCACCGCCAGAATCCGGTTATCCCCCCGGTCGACCTGTAATTCAGGGGGCAGTCCTTTGATGGTTTCCTCGGTGTAAAGCTGGACCTTGAGCACCCCCCCCTTTTCCAGAGGCACCCCTTCGATCAGCTTGCTGGTGGCGCGAAAGCCGTCGAGAATGCGTGAAACCTGACGGGCGTTACGCCCCTTCTCGTTCATATCCTTCTTGAAGCGGTCGATTTCTTCGATGACGGTGATGGGAATCACCAGATCGTTATCCTCGAAGCGAAAGATGGCCTGGGGATCATGCAGCAAGACATTGGTATCGAGAACATAGGTCTTTTTCATGGGGTCCCTTCGGGAGCGAGCGGGGCGGCAGCTTCCGCCTTCGGTTAACGTTCGTATTCAAGCACGTCGAGTCCCTCGGAAGTGGCGAGAATCTTGACGTGCACGGGGATATCCTTGCCGGGGACATTGCGCCGGCTGTCCATGATCACTTCCCCCTCCTTGTTGAGGGCGTTGACGATCTCCTCGGGGGATTCCTTGATCACATAATGACGGTAGATCTGGGTCTTCATCAGCTCGGCGCGGGTCACCGGAACTTCCGGCGGCAGGGAACAGGCCGTCGTTATCGAAATAAGGCAAGCGATAAATAACCGGCGCTTCATCCGGAACTCCCTTCCCTTTGAGTCAGGTTGCGTCCTCGGCGGCGATACGCCCCGGCAACTCGGCCAGGGCGGCGAGCAGGGCATCGATCTCCTCGACCGTGGTGAAATAGCCGGGGCTGACCCGGACCGTCCCCCGGGGGTGGGTGCCCAGGGTGCGATGGGCGTCGGGGGCGCAATGCAGTCCGACCCGACAGACGATGCCGTAATCATGGTCGAGCCGGAAACCCACCTGCGCCGGATCGATGCCGTCCAGGGTGAAGGAACAGGCGCCGCCGTGCCGATCAAGATCCCTCGGGCCATGAACCGCCACTTTAGGCAGACGATTCAGCCCGTCGAGCAGGCGGCTCAAAAGCGCTTTTTCATGGGCGCGAATCTTCGGAAGTCCCGTTTCGCGAATAAAATCGACCGCCGCCTTGAGCCCGGCGATGCCCGGGGTGTTGCGGGTTCCCGCCTCGCAGCGTTCGGGCATCTCCTCGGGCATGCCGTCGGCATTGGAGTGACCGCCGGTCCCACCGTGGATCAGGGGGGTCAGATGCAGCCCGGAACGGACATAGAGAAACCCGGTTCCTTGCGGACCCATCAGGCTTTTATGGCCGGGAACCGCGAGCAGATCGACGCCGAGGGCATCCACATGAATCGGAAAAGCGCCGGCGCTCTGCGCCGCATCGAGGAGAAAAAGGATGCCCCGTTCACGGCACCAGGGACCGATCTCCTCCACCGGCTGCAAGGTACCGCTGACGTTGGAACAGTGGGAGAGCACCACCATTCGTGTCGGCACCCGACAGGCGTCGCGCACCGCCCGTGGATCGACGAACCCCTGGCGGTCCCCCGGCACCTGAACCACCTCCACCCCCCGCTCGCGCAGCACCCGCAAGGGGCGCAGCACCGCGTTGTGCTCCATGGTCGAGGTCACCACCCGGTCGCCGGCCTGAAGCAGGCCGAAAAGGGCCAGGTTGATCGCTTCGGTGGCATTGGCGGTGAAAGCGATGCGCGAACTGTCGGCGATCCCGAAAAAGTCGGCCAGAGACTCACGCGCCTCGAAAACCAGGCGTCCGGCTTCCAGCCCCATGGCATGGCCGCCGCGGCCGGGATTGGCCCCCACCTGACGCAGAGCCTGGTCGATGGCGCGGTAAACCGCCTCGGGCTTGGGATGACTGGTTGCGGCGTTGTCGAGATAAATGCTCATGGGAGATTCGAGAATATCAGATTAAGAGGACCAAGGGCAACCGGCGAAAACGCTTTCTTCACCGGCGCGGCGCCGCACAGAGGGGATCGCGACCGTCGCCGTGGGGATCGAAGGTGCGCGCCAAGCCCCGGCAGCCGCCGAAACAGAGAGCATGGGCGGTACAGTCCCGGCAGCCCGGGGGAAGCCGTTCCACTTCGGCGCGAACGGAAAAGCGCGCCGACGAGGCCCAGAGTTCAGACAACGAATGTTCCAGCAGCGAACCGAAAGCGCCCGGCCAACTGGCGCAGGGATGCAACCTGCCGGCGGCATCCACATGCCCCAGGCTGTTGCCCGCCTGGCAGCCGCCATACTCGGCGCGCTGCGCGGCATCGTCGCCATGGAAGAGTTCCCAGATGAAGAGATCGTGGATTTCGAGAGACAGTCCCGCCGCGCAACCGGGGGGCAGGGACTGCCGCAATCGCTCCAGCTCTTTCGGACCGGGGAGTTCCGCCGCGTCGCGCCGGGCCTCCTCGCCGTCGAGAGCGAGATTCGGCAGGCGCACGCGGGTCACACCCAGTTCCCGCGCCGTCGTCAGAAGCTCGGGAAGCAGAGGGAGCCGCGTCGCCAGGGGCCGCAGCAGCAAACCCGGCTCATAGCCGCGTGGGCGTACATCCTCCAGTTTCCGGCGCAGGGAATCGCGCTGGAGCTCGGCGGGCGCGGTCACCTCTATATCCAGCTGAGCCAGGGGAAGGCCGGGCCGCAAGACATCCAGCTCTTCCAGAGAGCCTCCGGAAACGAGGGAAATGCGGATCCCTGTGTTCGCCAGGGTGTCGACCAATTCCGGAAGGTCTGGATGGAGCAGGGGCCGACCGTCGAGATAAACGAAAAAGACCCCGCCTTCCATCAGCCGCCCGGCGATACGGAGAAGATCCGTCCGCGACAAGGGAGCCGCCGGAGCGAAACGCCAGGAAATCCGTACCGGAGTATCGAGAAGGTCAAGGCCCATTAAGTCGTCAAATCGAGAAAAAGGGATAAAAAAAGATGCTTTCGCAAAAAGCATCTTGTTGGATGGCTAAGCAAAAAGC
>CALJLX010000036.1 GCA_937982495.1 uncultured Desulfuromonas sp. | reverse complement strand
CGGAGTGAAAGCTGTCACCCGCCTCGGGCACCCCGGAAAGACCGGTCACCTCCACAGGGCAGGAAGGCCCGGCAGCTTCGACACGGCCACCCCGGTCATCGACCATGGTCCGCACCCGGCCAAAATGAACGCCGGTAACGATCGGGTCGCCAACCCGCAGAGTACCTTCCTGAACCAGGACCGTGGCCACCGGACCGCGTCCCCGATCGAGACGGGCCTCGACAATAACGCCCTTGGCGCGCTTGTTGGGATTGGCCTTGAGATCCATGACCTCCGCCTGCAGCAGAATCATCTCCAGCAACTGGTCGATGTTGGTCCGCTGCTTGGCGGAAACTTCGACGTAAATCGTCTCCCCCCCCCATTCCTCGGGGAGCATGCCGAATTCGGTCAATTCCTGCTTGACCCGGTCGGGATTGGCGTCGGGCTTGTCGATCTTGTTGATCGCCACCAGAATCGGCACCTCGGCAGCCTTGGCATGATTGATCGCCTCTTTGGTCTGAGGCATGACGCCATCGTCGGCGGCCACCACAAGAACAACGATATCGGTGGACTTGGCCCCCCGCGCGCGCATGGCGGTAAAGGCCTCATGGCCGGGAGTATCGAGGAAAGCGACCTTCTTGCCGCCCAGTTCGACATCGTAAGCGCCGATGTGCTGGGTGATGCCGCCGGCCTCCCCTTCGGTGACGTTGGTGGCGCGAATGGCGTCGAGCAGGCTGGTCTTGCCGTGGTCAACGTGCCCCATGATGGTAACGACCGGTGGCCGTACCTGAAGATCCTCGGGGGATTCCGCTTCACCGGCCCGACTGCTGGCGTGCTCGAGGACGGTCTCCTCGTCAAAGGCGACGTTCTCCACCTCGTAGTTGAATTCGTTGGCAAGCAGCGCGGCGGTTTCAAAATCAAGGGGATGGTTGATAGTCACCATGGTCCCCTGGCGCATAAGTTCCTTGATCAGATCATTGGCCTTGACTCCCATGCGTTTGGCGAGTTCACCCACGGAAATCACATCGCTGATGCGGATAATGCGTTTAATCGCCTTGGAAACCGTGACTTCGGTCTTCTTGACGACCTTGGCCCCCTTGCGACCGCGACGGAGCCTGTCCCCCCGTTCCGGCTCGAAAACCTCACGCTTCTGCCGCCGTTTCGCACCGTCGCCGCCAAAACTCCCCTCGCTGTAGTCCGCCCCCTTACCCTTTTTATTCTTTTTTCCGCCACGGGCTTCTTTGGCGGGAAACACTTCGGTAGAAGGTGCGGGGATCGAAGGGGCGCGAGCACCACGGGGCGCACCACCCGCCGGGCCGCCGAACGGACGGCCGGAACCGGCGTCAGAGGGGCTGCGTGGGGCACCGCTAGTCGGGCGAGGGGCACTACCAGGCGGGCGGGGCGCACCACCAGATGGGCGGGGGGCACCGGTACCGGGTCGTTCATCTCGGGTTGCCGGCGCGCGGCGGCCGGGAGCCCCACCCCCCGAACGCTCAGGGCGACCGGCGTCACGACCGCGAGTCTCTTGCATCGCCGGGGTGGGCAACTCGACACGACCAAGGATCTTGGCACGAGAAGCAGTAGCCTTTTGTGGTTCCCGGTCCTTGGCTTCCGTCATCGGACGAGCCGTGGGCGCGGGCTTTACCTCAGGGGCCTTGATAACCGGCTTGGCCGTAACGACGGCTTCAGGCTCAATCACTTTTCCCGTACCTTCAATCACCGGGACAGGCTTCTCAACGATTTTCGACTCAGGCTGCGACACAATCGGCGCGTCGGCGACAACCTCTCTCAGCTCATCCTTGGGCACGGCGACGCGGGACGACGAAGAAAGGGGCATGGGCTCTTCCGCAGGCGCGACAGCGGGAGGTTCGGCCACGGGGAGTTCCCCCGCCTTGGCTGTGGGGAGGGAAACGCTCACCAGATCCTCGGCGGAAGCAGGGGCGGCTTGCGCGGGAGTTTCCACGGCCACGGGCTCAGTCGTGGGCTTGACATCCTTGCGGCGGCGACGGATAACACCGGAGGTAATCCGTTCCTCCTCGACGACTTCGCCCTGCGACGAGGCCTGGGCTTCAAACTTCCGCAGATCCTCGTCCTCAAGAAGGCTTTTTTCGCTCTTCACTTCGACTCCTGCTTTCTGCAGCCGCTCCATGACCTCTTTCGGGTCCAGGCCCAACTTCTGCGCCAATTCGGAAACCTTTGTCTTTCCCATCAAATCTCCCCTACCATCTGCTTGTATCGTAACATTTCCGTCTTAACCGATTCGGCCAACGCACCCGCCTTGAGCGCGACCACGCTGCGCTCTTCCTTGCCCAGCATCCTGCCGAGGCGCTCTTTGTCAAGCAGCCGCCAGCAAGGAATCTCCCGGTACGTCGCACTTGAGATAACCTTGTCGGCGATACCAACGGACACATCCTCGGCCAGCATCACCACCGCGACCTGCCCCGGAACCGCCATGGCGTCCAGAACCAACTTTCCGCCGGAGAGCACGACCCCCGACTTTTTGGCCATCCCCAGAAGGTTGACGATCCTGGATTCGATAGCGGACAAGAGCTCCGAATTCAGCCTTTCAGGGTCGACGGCCAGCGAGTCCCGCCGAAATGTCCGTTGAAACTGACGGCGCTGAACCGCCAGACGCAAACATTCCCGGTTCAAACACGTATAAGCACCGCGACCGGGAAGACGCCCCCGGTAGTCGACCAGAAGTTCGCCTTCGGGGGAGAGAACATACCGAACCAGCTCATACTGTTCCACAACCTGTCGGCAACCGAGGCAGGTGCGCTTGGGCGTATGCCGCTTGTCGACCATCCGCCGGCGATCAACCCTCTTCGGAAACGGCGGAATCGGCCGCGTCCGTTTGACCCGCCGCGACAAGAGGAGCAAGATGCCGGGCCAGCTCTTCCTTGGTCATGGCGCTGCGTCCCGGGATGTCGAATTCCTTGGCCATTTCGTAGAGCTCATCACGGGTGTGACGGGCGGCCAGTCCGGCAGCCGCATCCGATTCGGCGATGAACTCGTCCTCCCGAGCCGTCAGGTGAGACTCCTCCTGCTCAATCTCAGCGGCCCGCGTTTCGCTCTTGATATCGATTTTCCAGCCGATGAGCTTAGCGGCCAGGCGTACATTCTGGCCTTTCTTGCCGATCGCCAGGGACAACTGATCATCCGGCACGATGATTTCGAGCGCCTGCTCGTCGGCGTCGACATAGACCCGCGCCACTTCGGCGGGGGCCAGGGCCGCGCAAGCGAAACGTGCCGTATCGGGGGACCAGGGAATGATGTCGATCTTCTCTCCCCGCAGTTCGGAAACAACATTCTGCACACGGGAACCGCGCATGCCGACGCACGCCCCAACCGGATCGACATCGGAATCGTGGGAAACGACGGCGATTTTAGCACGACTTCCGGGCTCACGGGAGACCGACTTGATTTCGACAATCCCCTCGGCGATCTCCGGCACCTCGAAGGCAAAGAGCGCGGCAACGACCCCGGGATGGGTTCGAGACATGATGATCTGCGGCCCCTTGGTCGACATCTTGACGTCGGAAATATAGGCCCGCACGCGATCCCCTTGGCGGTAGTTTTCCCGGGGAACCTGTTCCCGGTGAGGAAGGAGGGCTTCCGCGCGACCGAGATCGATAATCAGATCACCCCGCTCGTAGCGGCGAACGATACCATTGACCAGCTCGCCGATGCGATCCTGAAATTCGTTGAAGACACCTTCCCGCTCGGCTTCGCGAACCTTCTGAATAATCACCTGCTTGGCCGTCTGGGCGGCGATTCGGCTGAAATTGCTCGCATCCAGCTTCATCCCCAGGGAGTCGCCGAGTTCAACCTCGGGGTCGATCTCCTGAGCCTCGGCCAGGTCGATCTCCTTATAGGAATCCTGAACCTCTTCAACGACCGTGACGAATTCAAAAACCTCGACCTCGCCCAGTTCGTTGTTGTAATGAGCCTCAAGATCCCGGGTATTGCGATACTTCTTATTGGCTGCCGAAAGCACGGCGGATTCCAGGGCCTCGACCAGCACTGCCCGATCAATCCCCTTGTCCTTCACTACCTGGTCGATGATGTGGTTAAGATTCGTGACCATCTCAACTTCCCCCTGTATCCAAAACGCTTGGGGCGTTGGCGCCCCCTTGCCGGCGGTGAATCTTCGCCGGGAACGCCAGCCTTAACAATGTTTAAAATTCAAATTCGAGATGACCCTTGGCGATTCCAGCAAAAGGAATCTCGACAATGCCACCCTTTTTGTCTTGTTGTTCTATCCTGATGCGATCCTCTTCGACCCCCAACAAGACACCGGAGAAGGTCTTGCGGGCATGGCCGCGCTGATCGGGATCCAAACTCTCGAAGGTCTTGACCTTGACCAGGCGTCCGGCGAATCGCCCATAATCCTCAAGCTTCTTCAACGGTCGGTCTAGGCCGGGAGAAGAAACCTCGAGGCGATAAGCGGTGCGGATGAGGTCCTCGACCTCCAGAACCGCGCCGACCTCGCGACTAGCCTCGGCGCAGTCGTCCAGGGTCACGCCGCCCGGCTTGTCGATAAAGATGCGAAGAAACCAGTCCCGCCCTTCGTGCTTATACTCCAGATCGACCAATTCCAGGCCAAAGCCCTGAAGAATCGGATCGATAATGGCGGTAAGCTGCTCCAATAATGTGTGTTGCGCCACGTCTTCCTACCCTCAAATAAAAAAAGTGAGCAAGGGGCTCACTTTCTTCATAGTGAACAAATTAACGGGTGATTCATACCATGCCGACGGGCGAATTGCAAGGGAATTTTAAAGGCAAAGCAGGGCGGGACAGGGCGGGAAAAATGGAAAGGGCGCCGCAAGGCGCCCTTTCGGAGGGTCTTACGCGATCGCGCTGACCGGGCAGCTGTCGGCGCAGGCGCCGCACTCGGTGCAGTCTTCGGTAATTTTGTACTTGTCGCCGGCTTCGACAATGGCCCCGACCGGGCAGGTGTCGACGCAGGCGCCACAGGCGATACACTCATCACTGATTTTCATGATACTTCCTCCTTGGGGGTTTTGGATGGAGTGGTTTAAGGGGTTAGATCTCCATCACTTCCTTCTCCTTGACCGCC
>CALJLX010000035.1 GCA_937982495.1 uncultured Desulfuromonas sp. | reverse complement strand
CAAGATCAGCCTCAAGGCCTCGGACATCCGCCGCACCGTCGAAGCCTACCGGCAACTGGCGGCGTGTCGCGACTATCCCCTGCACATCGGCATCACCGAGGCCGGCACCACCTGGAGCGGCACCATCAAGAGCGCCGTCGGCCTCGGCACCCTGCTTTACGACGGCATTGGCGATACTCTGCGGGTGTCGCTGACCGGCGATCCGGTGGAAGAGGTACGGGTCGGCTGGGAAATCCTCAAATCCCTGGAGCTGCGCGAGCGCGGCCCGGTCTTCGTCAGCTGCCCGACCTGCGGCCGCTGCCAGATCGATTTGATCCCCATCGCCGAAGAGGTCGAACGGCGCCTGCACGATCTGCCGAAGAAAATCACCGTGGCGGTCATGGGCTGCGTGGTCAACGGCCCCGGCGAGGCGCGGGAGGCCGACGTCGGCATCGCCGGCGGCAAGGGGCAGGGGCTGCTCTTCCGGCATGGCGAGGTGGTGCGCAAGGTGCCCGAGGCCGAACTGGCCGAGGCGCTGATCGAAGAGGCGCGGCGGCTGGCGGAAGAAGATTGAAAAGTGCTGAGTGCTTGGTGCTAAATGGGGGATAAACCGCTGGAGATCATCCTGCTGGAGCCCTATCTGACCGGCTCGCACGCGGCTTGGGCCAGGGAGTATGCGGCCCACAGCCGGCACCGGGTGCGGATTCTCGGGTTGGAGGGACGGCACTGGAAGTGGCGCATGCATGGCGGCGCCGTGACCTTGGCCCGGCAATTTCTTGCCGAGGGGTTGCGTCCCGATCTGCTGCTGGCCACGGATATGCTCGATCTCGCCACCTTTCTCGCCCTGACCCGCAAGGTGACGGCGCGAACTCCCGTCGCCCTCTACTTTCACGAAAACCAGCTCACCTACCCCTGGTCCCCCGGCGACGACGATCCCGCGCGGCAACGGGACGTCCATTACGGCTTTATCAATTACGCAAGCGCGCTGGCCGCCGACGCCGTGCTCTTCAATTCGGACTACCACCGCCGCGCCTTTCTCGGCGCCCTGCCGGAATTTCTCGCCGCCTTTCCCGACCATCGCGAACCGGAAAGCGTCGCCGCCATCGCCGGGAAAAGCCGGACCCTCCCCCTCGGGCTCGATCTCCACGCCCTCGACGGTCCCGCGCCGCCCCGGGTCGGACCGCCTTTGCTTCTCTGGAACCACCGCTGGGAGTACGACAAAAACCCCGAGGAGTTCTTCCGCGCCCTGTTCCGGCTGGAGGAGCTGGGTGTCGAATTCGAGCTGGCGGTGCTCGGCGAATCCTTCCGCAATGTCCCACCGATCTTCGCCGAGGCGCGGCAGCGGTTGGCGCGACGTATCGTCCACTGGGGCTTTGTCGAGAACTTCGCCGACTATGCCCTGTGGCTGCGTCGGGCCGATATTTTGCCGGTGACTTCGCTCCATGACTTTTTCGGCGCGAGCGTGGTGCAAGCCGTCTATTGTGACACCTGGCCGTTGCTGCCGAAACGCCTGGCTTATCCGGAACATCTCCCCATCTCGCGGCACGGGGAGTTTTTCTATCACGACTCCGAGGAACTGGTCCGGCGGCTGATGGAGCTGTGCCGGGACCTGGAAACCATCCGGCGGACGCCGACGCGGTCGCTGGTGGCCCATTATGACTGGGCGATGCTGGCGCCGGTTTACGACGAACTTCTCGCCGACCTGGCACGGGGCGGGACTTTTGCGGTTGACAGCGGCGCGAGGCTGGGATAATCAGAAGCGGCATTCATCGCCGGTATTTTGTTGAAACCCCCATTCTTTGCAGGCACTCAATTCTATGACTTCGTACATGGCCATGTGGTGGGAGATCATCCTTCCTGTCCTGTTGATGCTCGGTATCGAACGCTTTCTGGTTATCCGCTATCTGCGTACCCCCGAGCAGGTCGCCTGGGTGCGGAGCCGTGCCTGGCTGCATCCCAACGCCATCAGCCGCGCCCGCTATCCCATGGGCTTCATTTCGGTACTGCTGCTGCATCTGGACTTTCCCCGCCTCTGTTTTCTCTTTTTCACCTTCTGGATGATCAGCGACATCACCGATGGGGAGATCGCCCGCCGCTGCGACCTGCACACCGAGGAGGGGGAGACCATCGACCCCTTTTCCGACAAGCTGATGTATTCCCCCATGCTCATCTACATGGCTTGGCTCGGCTGGCTCGATCCGCTGCTGGTGGGGCTCTTTCTGCTTTTCGACGTCATCGGTCAGGTGTCGCGGCGCTTCAGCAAGGTCAAGGCGGCCAATCTCTTCGGCAAGGCCAAGACCTTCCTGGTGGTGGTACTCCTCATTGTCGTCGGTTTCGAATGGATCTACGGCCCCCTGCCGCTGCTCGGTCGGGCCATCTATCCCCTGATGGCGATCTGCGCGGCGCTGGCGTTCTGCTCCACCGCCTTCAAGC
The DNA here is from genome assembly GCA_937982495.1 of uncultured Desulfuromonas sp. Taxonomy (GTDB): domain Bacteria; phylum Desulfobacterota; class Desulfuromonadia; order Desulfuromonadales; family Trichloromonadaceae; genus Trichloromonas. The sequence goes on along the minus strand of CALJLX010000035.1, from coordinate 2,137 downwards.
TGATTCCCAACTACTGGTACGCCAACATCCTCAGCATCATGAATCTGGTCTGCGGCCTTGCCGGCTGTTATGTGCTGCTTGCCGGACATCCCCCGGTCTATGCCCTGGGGCTGGTCTTTCTCGGCCAGTTTCTCGATCTCTTCGATGGGCGGGCGGCGGAGCGCTGGGGCTCGACCCCCCGGGGGGAAGTTTTTGACGATGTCGCCGACGGTACCAGTTTCGGCCTCACCGTCGGGCTGGTGGTCGCGCTCTCCTTCCCCTCTCTCGCCGTGGGCACGGTGATTGGCGGGCTTTACCTGGCGGCGGTGGTCTACCGGCTGGTGCGTTTTGTCGTGGAAAAACGCAAGGCGGGAGTGCTGGGCGGGGTCGGCACCTTCTCCGGCATGCCGTCACCGGCCGGGGCGTTGATGGCCGGAACCGCCTGCGTTTTCATTCCCAGTTCTTTACTCAACGGCATCATCGTTCTGGCGACCTCGGCGCTGATGGTTTCGCGGGTTCCCTATGCCCACTTCGGGCGCACCATTCTTCCGAAAATCCCCAAGATTGTCCGGGTGCTGGTTCTCGGGCTGTTTCTCTTCATGCTCGCCCTCGGTTTCCGCCGCGACGAATATACCGCGCCCCTGCTGATCTCCCTGGTCGCGGCCCTGGCCTACCTCTTCTCGCCGCTCTTCTGGAAAGAACCGGCCAAGCCCACGAAAAAATAGCCCGCCCAAAACAAAAGCCCCGGTTCGCGCCGGGGCTTTTTTGTCGATAGATCGCTTGTTGCAGGGATTCATGATGTTTCCCACAAATGCATCATGTCGGATGGCTAAGCAAAAAGCGCCAAATGCAAGGCGCGTCATCGGCGAGCAATGAGGCGTACCTACGTACGCCGAAGCCGCGAGGCGATGGCAGCAACGCCGCAGTTGGCGCTTTTTGCGACGCCATCAGGTCATCACCAAAACTGCCGCCCCCTCGATGCGTCCGGCGCGCAGCCGGTCGAGGGCCTCGTTGGCCGCTTCCAGGGGGAAAGGGACGGCCTCGGTCCGCAGGGGGATCTCTCCGGCGAGGGCCAGCAGTTCCTCTCCGTCGCGGCGGGTGAGATTGGCCACCGAGCTGATTTTGCGTTCCTCCCAGAGAATCCGATAAGGAAAGGCGGGAATGTCGCTCATGTGGATGCCGCCGGAGACGACATGCCCGCCTTTGTCCACGGCGCGCAGGGCGGCGGGAATCAGCTCTCCGGCCGGGGCGAAGATCAGGGCGGCATCGAGGGGAACGGGGGGGAGCTCATCCGCCGCTCCGGCCCAGACCGCGCCGAGGCGGCGGGCGAAAGCCCGCGCCTCGCTGTCGCCGGGGCGGGTGAAGGCGTAGACCTGTTGTCCGCGATAGACGGCGATCTGCGCGACCAGGTGGGCGGCGGCGCCGAAGCCGTAGATGCCCAGGTGGTCGATGCCGTCCCCTGCCAGGCGGTAGGTGCGGTAGCCGATCAGCCCGGCGCAGAGGAGGGGCGCGGCATGGAGGTCGGAAAAGTCGGCGGGGAGGGCGAAGGTGTAGCGGGCGTCGGCGACGGTGTATTCGGCGAAGCCGCCGTCCAGGGTGTAGCCGGTGAACTTCGCTTGCGCGCAGAGATTCTCCTGCCCTTTACGGCAGTAGCGGCAACTGCCGCAGGTCCAACCAAGCCAGGGGACGCCGACCCGGTCGCCGATGTTGAAGGGGCTGCTTCCTTCGCCGATCTCCACCACCGTGCCGACGATTTCGTGACCGGGGATCAAGGGGAGTTTCGCTTCGGTCAGCTCCCGATCGACGATGTGCAGATCGGTGCGGCAGACGCCGCAGGCGTGGATCCTGATCAGAACTTGGCCGGCGAGGGGGCGGGGCAGGGGGAGCGTTTGCAGGCGCAGCCGGCGCTGTCCCCCTTCGAGGACCATGGCGCGCATGGTCGCGGGGAGCGACATGGCGATCTCCTTGGGCGAAAAGCGCCGCGTCCGTCGCAATGGGCGGACGCGGCGCGGTTGGGGGAATCAGATGGGAACGTCGTCGACAACGTCGGCGGCGCCGTCGATGGCGTCATGGGCGGTGTTGCCGGCGACGGGAACGATGGAAATCACCGCGCCGACGGCGCGCATCGGCACGCTGACGACCTTGGTGAGAAAGCAGC
>CALJLX010000034.1 GCA_937982495.1 uncultured Desulfuromonas sp. | reverse complement strand
CTGTCCTGCATGGACTGTCACGAGGCGCACGGTTCCCCCAATGCCTATCTGGTGCGGCGCTCCGTCAACGGCGAGGCGCTGGGCGGGGTCTTCGCCCGGGATCCCTCCGGCAAGTCCTGGGCCTATCTCTGCGGCCGTTGTCATCAGGACGATTACCAGCAGGGCGGCATGACCGATCCCAATCAGGTCAATCGCTGGCGCACCGTTCATCATGGCGGTACCGGCAGCTCCACCTTGGATGTTCCCTACCTGACCGGTGGGGGAGGAAACTGCGGCACCTGTCACGAACTGAGTCCCGGTCCCCAGCCGATCGGCTGCGGGTTCTGCCATTTCCACGGCGCCTACTGCGACAGTACCCATCCCGGAACCCTGCCCAACGGCAAGACCATTCCCGCCCCCATCGGCGGTGTTCGGCGGACGTTTTGACGACGGCTTATCATTTAGGCGAGGCGCAGGATATGTTCTTTAAAAGTGGATTTTCGATGCTTCTTTCCGTGCTGCTTTTCGTTTTTTTTCTCGGCGGATGCGCCGGTGGCGGAACGATGGGGCGCACGGCTCCCCGAGTGACGGCGGACCAGTCCCTGGTTTCGCTCTATCTGTCCACCACGGGGGTCTCCACGGAAAAGATCGAGTTGACGATCGATGGTCTCGCTCTGTTGGTCGGGGATGTCTGGATCGACCTGCCGGCCGAGGCGCAACGGCTGCAACGGCAAACGCTTGAAGGACGGCAGTTGCTCCTTGGGGTTGGCGCCTTTCCCGTCGGCGAGTGCCGGCGACTGCGCTTCAATGTGAAAGAGGTTCGCGTTGGTGGCCAGGGGGGGGCGCAGGTTTCCGATCAGGCCATTGAACTCCCCTTGACCCGTCCGTTAACCTTGAGCGGGTCGGGCAGCACCTGTCTCTTTGTCGACTGGCAGCTGCAGCCGTCCCAACCCGGGGAAGCCCCTTTCGTGCCCCGCTTTTCCGCCCATGGGCAAGAGCTTCCGTTGGGGCGGGATCTGGCCTACGTCGTCTGTGACGACATCAACACCCTGTATCTACTGCGCACGGATACCAACTTTGTCACCGCGGCGCTGGGTTTGCCGGGACCGCTTGGGGAACTGGCGGTCGACAGCCGCCGGCGGCGCTTGTATGTCCTGAGCACAGGGGATCGGGCCATTCATGTCTTCAGCAGCGCCAACACCCAGTATCTGGAGCGGATTCCCCTGTCGATTACCGTTGGGCCGCGCAATCTCTGTCTTTCCGCCGATGGTTCCACCGCCTATGTGAGCGATCCCGCCACCAATCGGGTGCTGAAGGTCGATCTCGCAAGTGGGGTCGTCGCGGCCCAGGAAATTGTCGGCTTCCGTCCGGAACGGCTGCACTATTTTGTCGCCGACGGGCGCGCCTGGCTGGCGGTCAGTTCCCCCACGGCACAGCGAGTCTATCTGCTCAATGGCGACAATCTGTCTCAACTGCGGGAAATCCCCGCCGGTCTCGAAGCCGACAGCATGCTCTTTTACAACGAACAGTTCTATGTGGCGGAGCGCGGCAGTGGTTCGGTTTCATCCTTCGACTATCGCAGCGGTCGGCAACTGTCCCGCATTACCGTGGGGTGGGAGCCTGTCTATCTGCTCGGGTTCGACAATAAGGTTTTCGTCAGCAACCGTAAGGATGCCGCCCTGTCGGTTTTTCACGCCGGACAGAATGCGACCGCCAGGCGCATTCCGCTGGACGCCTCCCCCTTTGTCATGGCGGCCTCGGAGCGACGGCGGCAGCTTTATATCGCCCATCGAGAGGCTCACAGCCTGAGTGTTCTGGACCTGCCCAGCGAACGGACCATTGGCGAAACCATGCTCGGGGGATCGCCCTTTTTTGTCGCCGTTCTCGATTGATGCGGTGAGATTTTCGCTCTCCCGCAACATAGGGATTGACAAGAAACATTAGTCGGGCTTATAAAAGGGGGTAAATAGATGAAACGTTCTAACTGGTGCGGAGGGGGCTTGGCATCGGAAAGGACGGATTCGCCGCCGGTTGCCACGCCGGAAAAAAATTCATTCCTTTTCCTTCCCCCTCGAAAACACGATCCACGGCGGAACGATTATCCGCCCATTCTCGAAAAATGTGTTTCATGGGCCGGGTCTCGGTTCCATTCAACCGTTTTCGGGATGTCGGAAAGGGGGTGAAGCAACAACTGGAGAGATAAGGCCGCCATGGGCGGTGCCGGTTCGAAGGCTGCCACTTCGATTGCCGGACAGGCGGACCGCCTGCCATGGATAGCGGACCGCTTGTAACATCGGGGATGCCCCCGATTAAATGAACAGGGAACAGGAGGCTAAATGAGGAAGTTCATCACATTGGATGGCCGGAGCCGCACGCTTCGGTCGCTGAGAATCGGCAGTCTTGTCGCGCTGCTGATTCTCCTGACGGGTGTGACCGTCTGGGCGCGGGTCGGTGGTGCCTGCGTCAACTGTCATACCATGCACAACAGTCAGGATGGGGTCAGTGTCGTCGGCACCCCTCTCCCCGCCCTGATCAACACCGATTGTGTCGGCTGCCATTCGAGCGATGCGGAAACCATCGTCGATCTCGGCGACGGCACCCGCATTCCCATCGTCTATACCAGGACCGCTCCCAATCTGGAACAGGGCACGTCGACCTCCATGCTGGCCGGCGGCAACTTCCATTGGGTCGGTAACGGCGACGACAGCAAGGGGCACAATGTTTACGGCATCTCCTCGCGGGACGCCAAGCTCAGCAAGGCCCCCGGGGATGCCGGTTACGCCAATGAAGGGCTCTGCAAACCCTGTCATGCCTCCTTGGCGGAGCCGGGAAGCGGTTGCGAAGGCTGTCACATGCCGGCACATCATGCCGATGACTCGGCTGCCGTGGTGACGTCTGCGGGCGGCTCCTACCGTTTTCTGGGCGACGTCATGACGCAGGTCTTCAACGGTTACCCGCCGGAGAAGAAAAACCCCGCCTTGTATAAAGGGGTGAAGGGAATTGAAGATCCCGACTGGGAACAAACCGTTTCCTCGACCAAGCACAACGTCTATGCCGGGGTTGACGAAAACTACACCGCCTATCCGATTCTGGCCAAGGAAACCGTCGGTCAGATGTGCGCCGGCTGCCACAGCAATTTCCATCACGCCATGAACAGTTCACAGGGCGATTTTTCCGGCGTCTGGATACGACATCCCTCCGACGTGCTCATTCCCAACGAAGGGGAATACGCCGCCTACACCACCTACAACCCTTTGGCTCCCGCCGCCAAGCAGACCCTGACGGCCGGCATGGAAAATTCCGACACGGTGACGCCGGGGAGCGATATCGTTACCTGTATCTCCTGCCACCGGCCCCACGGTTCGCCTTATCCGGACATGTTGCGCTGGAATTACGATACCTGCGATGCCGGAACGGCCAACGACGAATGCGGTTGTTACGTCTGCCATACCGCGAAAGACTAGAACTAGAGGCTTGACCCAACTGAGTTTTTGAGCAGCAAATGAACACCAACAAAGGGAGAAAGAAGATGAACGGAGGAAAAATCAAACTGCTGACCCTGCTGGCCGCGACCGCCCTGGTGCTTTTCGGCGCCGGCAACGTTCTGGCCGCCGCTTCCGGCGCCTGCGTCAACTGCCACACCATGCACAACAGCCAGGACGGGACTTCGATGATGGTCGACGGGACCAGCGGGCCGGCTCCGGCGCTAGTTCGTGCCGCCAGCTGCTACGGTTGCCACGGCGATGTGGATATCGTCAACGGCACCTGGGACAACTTCCTGACCGCCCCCGGTAAGACCCCCCGGATCAACGCCCAGACCTACGGTGATTACGGAGTCAGTGGCGACACCCTGGCCGGTGGTTCCTTCTACTGGGTTGATGACGCAGGGATGGCCAACGACGCCAAAGGACACAACGTCGTCAGCGTCGCCGGACAAGACGGCAAACTCGGCTACCAGCCCCCGGGTTGGGATCCCAACTTCAGTGTTAACGGCCAGATCAATGGCGGCGCCGAAACCTGGAATAATCAGCTGACCTGCGCCGGCGTTACCGGTTGCCACGGCGACCATACCGCCACCGACGACTTCACCGCCGTCAAAGGCGGCCATCATGGCGACGACAGCGAACTCGATGGTTCCACCGTCGCCAAGAGCTATCGTTTCCTGAAGGGCATTATCGGTTACGAGGATCCCGAGTGGGAATTTCAGCCGACCGCGACCAAGCATAACCAGTATCATGGCGAAGCCCGGACCGCCGATACCGCCACCAACACCAAAACCATCAGCTACCTTTGCGCCGAGTGTCATGGGGATTTCCATAGCGGCGAAGGTACGCTGGGTGCCGACGGCACGACCTGGGGCGCTCCTTGGTTGCGTCATCCCACCGATCTCGACATGAACGACCTGCCCAACACCGAATACGCCCTCTATAACGGCGACAAGAGCTACAGTGTCGTTGCTCCCGTGGCCAGCGAAGACGTCAGCGCCGTGAAATCCTCGGTTCTGGTTGGTGCCGGTGACGCCGTTGTTACCTGTATTTCCTGCCACCGCGCCCATGGTTCGCCTTTTGACGACCTGCTGCGCTGGAAATACAATGAAGATGGTCATCTGATGGTGGCCGCCAACGGGACTTCCGGCAATGTCGGCTGTTTCGTCTGCCATACCACCAAGGACTAATCTTCGACCAGCCGCTTAACTCGGAAGCACCTGGCCGGGCCCTCCAGGGCCCGGCCTTTCTTGTGTGCGCGCCGAGAAACGCGGTAATGGCGAAGCTCTTGACCCATGAACTCGTTGGGTCTAGTCTGGCGTGGGAAAAGAGGTTGCGGGGGGGATGGTTGACTTCGGCTGAGACCCAAGGCTGATGCCCCCGGGTTTTAAGGCTATTGACCCTGAGAGGCACGATGCGCGCAAAGTTGATACTTTTTATGGTCGGGCTGCTGCTGGTGACCGGTTCCCCTCCGGAGGGCTCATGGGCTTCGGATAAGTCATGCGACGACTGTCATCGTCAGGTTGTCGATCGCGGCATGGGTAAGCGCTATGTCCACATGCCCTTTCTGAAGAAGCAGTGCTCCGCTTGTCATGTTTCGGGTCAGACGGTTTCCGTACCCACCCGCCGGGAGATCGCTCTGGCCAATGAGCCGCCGCCGCAAAAGGTTCAATGGCTTCGCGAGGTTCAGGGGGTCGCGACGCAGCATTGGGTTTTGCTTTCCCCCGAGGCCCTGGGCAAGAGGTTGGTCTACAAGGCCGGAGACAGCACCAATCGGACCGGCCTGCTTGAACTCCCTCTGCCCCCTTTGGGAAGTCTTTCGGCGATGGAAAATGATGGGCGTGGACCGACGATCACCGACGTCCGGGTAAGCGATGTGCGCCGGGGAATTTCAACCACCGCGACCATCACCTGGACCACGGATGAGTTTTCCGATTCCGTGGTTGGTTATGGTGTTTCCTTGCCCGATTCCACCAAATCCGATGGAAAATTGACTCGTGAGCACGAAATATTGTTGACCGGACTCGATAAAAACCGGATCTATCGCTTTCAGGTCGCATCCCGAGATGTTTCCGGAAATCTTTCCAATTCGGATATCCTCGAATTTTCAACCAGTTCGACCTTTATTCAAGATGCCCCGCGGCACGAGCGGAATTCCGGGAGCGCCGGGCCGGTGGCGGTTAAGTCCCGGCTTTACCGCCAGGGCGACCGGTACCTCGCGATTTTCGAAGCCAACCAGCCGGTAGCACTATCCCTCGGGATTCCCGAAGAGATACCGGAAAGGGTCGTGTCCACCGTCGCGGGAACTCCCGGCGAGGAGAGCCGTTCCCATCCAGTGCTCAAAAGCGAACTCGACACCAACATTCACGCCTGTGACAGCTGTCACGCCTATCTGAAACAGGGCTACTCCCATCCGGTCAATGTTTTCCCTAAGTCCGGCATGGTTATTCCCAAAGAATATTCCTTGCTTCCCGATGGGCGCATCAGCTGCATGACCTGCCATGTAGCGCATGGCGGAGATTTTGAATATCGCCTGGTGAAATCGGGCAAGAAGGATCTGTGCCTCGGTTGTCATACGGATTATTGATTCCGGCGCGAGAGCATCGTCATTTACCTTTATTTTTTCGAGGGCCGCATGGAACGAAGCAAGACCTATAGGGATCGCAAGAAACTCAATCTCGCGGTGAAGCGGGAATTTCAAGGGTGGCTGCTCAAACAGGTGCTTTTGGCCGTGGTGTTGAGTGCGGTGGTGGCTGCTTTGGTTCTCTATTTTTATGCACGCCAGGAGGTTGTCGGGTCTTTCTTTGACGCCCATGTCAAGCTGCGCCGGGTCAGCGACCTGTTGCTTCCCGTGGTGCTTTCCGGGAGTCTGGTGAGCCTGATTGGGGGGGCTTTTCTGGCGCTCTTTCTGCCGCAAAAGGTCGCCGGTCCCCTCTATCGTATCGAAACCGATCTTGCCAAGGTGGCCGAGGGGGATTTGTCGACGCGCATCAAGCTGCGCGACAACGACACCTTGCAGGATTTCGCCGAGCGAGTCGATGAAACCGTGGTGGCCCTGCGCCAGCGGGTGGTTGAGATTCGTCGGCGACAGGAAGTACTCGAATCGGCGCTATCGACCGGCCAGCCGGAGCAGGCACGCGAGGCCGCCGCTGCGCTCAAGGAGTCGCTCGACCGCTTCAAGGTCTGAGTTCCCCTTCCCTTCATCTCCCGCACTTTCCGGCCGGACGGCATGGGCATGCCATCCGGCTTTTTTGCGTCCGATGTTTATGGGATCTCGTCCGGCATCAGGATTGAGACTTTCGACGGACTTGCTAAACTTACTAAAATTACGTTGTTATCCATCCCACCCAGTCCGAAGGAGTCTGCCCATGACGG
>CALJLX010000033.1 GCA_937982495.1 uncultured Desulfuromonas sp. | reverse complement strand
AGCGGCCCGTGAAAGTCGGCGACGATGGCGGTGCAGTCGTCTCTGAGGATTTCGGCGGCGCCGAAGACGGCGAGGGCCCGGTAGATCTCATCGAGGAATTCCAGGTGGTCCCCCTGGAAGTTGCGCAAGGTCTCTTCCAGGCGCCCGTTGCCGAAAAACTCGCCGAAGTCGTTGCTCGCTTCGGTGATGCCGTCGGTCGTGAGCAGCAGTCGATCTCCCTTGTTGAACTGGAAGGTGCACATGGCCATTTCCGGTTCGTCGAAAAAGCCCAGGGGGACGCCGGTCGGAACCAAGTGGAAGATTTCGGCGCCGCGCCGCACCATCGGGGCGACATGCCCGGCGTTGACGTAGCGCATGGTCAGGGTCGTCGGGTCGATGACGCTGAAGAAGAGGGAGGAGGAGAAGAGGTAGTCGAAGCGGTCGGAACGGGTGGCGAAGGAGCGCAGGAAGCTGTTGACCATGGCGACTGTTTCCAGGGGGGTGCACTGACGCACTGTTGCGTGGTGCAGGTAGCCGTAGATCAGCGACATGACCACCGAAGCGGTGAGGCCATGGCCGGTAACGTCGCCGAGAAAGATCACCTGGCAGCCGCTGGGGGCGGAGAGGAAATCGAAGTAGTCCCCGCCCAGGCCGATGGCCATGCGGTTCTTCACCCCCAGGCAGCACCAGTCGCAGGTGGGGGAGGTTTTCGGCAGGAGCAGCTGCTGGACCTCCTGGGCCAGATCGATATCGAATACGATGTGGTCGGCGTTTTTCATTAATCCCCCGGTTCGGTCGGATGTCATCGGCCCGACAATTCTACACCATATCCGGTCCCTTGCCGAGAGGGGCGAAGGGGGTCAGGCGGGGATCCATGAGATGGCGGGGCTGGACGTTGCCGAGGGCGCCGATCAGGCTCCGGCGTAACTGGGGATTTTCTTTCGCCAGATCGCTGATCAGCTGCTTCATGCGTTGGCGCTTCTGGTCGGCGGCGCCGACCACCGGGCAGGAACAGCAGACGACGGGAAAGTCGTTGCGCCTGGCGAATTCGATGATGTCGGCTTCTTCCACATAGACCAGGGGGCGGATGACCGTATGGCGGCCGTTGTCGGCGAGCAGGCGCGGGCTCATGGCCGCCAGGGTGCCGATGTAGAACTGGTTGAGCAGCAACGTTTCGATGAAGTCGTCGAGATGATGGCCGAGGGCGAGCTTGTTGCAGCCGAGGCGGTCGGCGACGGTGTAGAGGACGCCGCGCCGTAGCCGGGCGCAGAAGGCGCAGTAGGAGGAGCCGGGGCGCAGCTTGGCGTCGATGATCGCCGAGCAGTCGGTGTTTTCGAAATGGCAGGCGAAGCCGTGCTCGCGCAAGTGATCTTCGATGCGGTCTTTGCGGTAGCCGGGAAAACCCGGATCGACGTTGACCGCTACCAGTTCGTAACGGATCGGCGCCCGGCGGCGCAGGCGGTCAAGGATGTGCAGTAGGGTGTAGGAATCCTTACCGCCGGAAATCCCCACGGCGATGCGATCCCCCTCCTCGATCAGGTTGAAGTCGCCGATGGCCTGGCCGGTCTGTTTTTTGATCCGGCGAAAAAGCTGGTCTTCGATGATGGGCACGAATGTCTCCGGTGCGGCCGGGGTCGGATGAAAAGAACGTCCCTGTGGATGAGCGAAGGCTTAGATTTTGCAAAGGATTACAGGCCGAGCCGTCGTTTGCATCAGCCCCTTACGGAGGACTTGTCCCATGCCCGTTGCCGGACTCCGCGAGCGTTTCCCCTTTTTTCAGAGTCTGCAAGCCGACGAAGTCGAGCAGTTTCTGTCCTACTGCCGGTTGCTGCGTGCCGAGGCCGGGACGACCCTCTGGCGGGAAGGGGACGGGGACAATTTCGCCGTCTTTATTCTCAACGGTAAGCTCGGCATTAAAAAACGGACGGAATTCGGCGGCAGTCAGGTGATCGTCGGGCTCTACGCTCCCGGCTCGGTGGCCGGTGAGCTGTGCCTGCTGACCAGCAATCCCCGCTCGGTCACCGCCGAAGTCATCGAAACCGCCGACCTGCTGTTGTTGCACAGTCAAAATTTTGAAGAGATGCTCCGCCGTCACTCCCAACTCGGCATCGCCCTGCTGCGGCACATCTTCGTCACCACCGCCCGTCGCCTCACCAAATCCTACGAACGTATCGCCTCGGTTTTCTGAAGCGTCCTCCCCGTCGTTTTATTCCGTTATTAAACCGCCCCGAAGACACCGCGACGGTAGGATGCCGGTGAGCGCAGCGAACCGCATCGGAGGTGGCCGTCGGCTTTGGATAAAGCGAACGGTTCGTGAAACGCCGCGACAACAATTTTACCGCCCTTCAGGGGCTGGTGAGCTGGTAGGGGGCGCTGCTTTCGCCGCCGGGACCGACCACCGTCAGGTTCAGCGGCAGCGGTTCGCGACTTAAGGGGTAGCGGGTGTAGATCAGGGTGCCGCAGTCGACGTAGCGCACCTCATCCCGCCCCCCGCCCTGTTTGCCGGCGAGGACGAGGGCGCGATTGACCGGCGCGCCGTTGACCAGCAGATTGGCCTGGGCGGGGAAGTTGCGTCCCCGGATGACCAACTCGTAGGAGATCACCTGGTCGGCGCCGAGGGTGACGGAGAAGATCTCCGGTTGGCCGTCGATCATCAGGAGATCGGAAGAGCACACGTCTGAACTCCAGTCACGCATCACCATCTCGTAT
>CALJLX010000032.1 GCA_937982495.1 uncultured Desulfuromonas sp. | reverse complement strand
TTTCTCGACGAAGTGAAGGATCCTTTCTTCCAGAAGGCGCTGCAGATGGCGGTGGATGGGCAGGAGGCCGAGGCGATGAAGGAGATGCTCGACAAGGAGATCGAATACATCCAGGAACGACACGAGTCGGGAGCGGATGTTTTCGTCGCCATCGGCACTTACGCCCCGGCCATGGGCATGATCGGCACCCTGATCGGCCTGGTGCAGATGCTCCAGTCCATGAGCGATCCTTCCTCCATCGGGCCGGCCATGGCCGTCGCTCTACTGACGACCTTCTACGGAGCGATCATCGCTAATATTATCTGCATGCCGATCGCCGGCAAACTCAAGATTCGCAGCGCCGAGGAGGTGTTAAGCAAGACCCTGATCGCCGAGGGCATGCGTAGCGTACTGGCCGGCGAAAATCCCCGGCTGATGGAGCAGAAGCTGCATACCTTCGTGGCGCCCAAGCTCCGGGAGAGCAACTTCAAGAAATAGACCCTTGTCGCGCAACGGGTATCTCGATGGCGAAAAAACCGAAAAAACAAGAGGCAGGCGCGCCGGCCTGGATGGTCACCTTCAGCGACATGGTGACCCTGCTGCTGACCTTTTTCGTGCTGCTGCTGTCCATGGCCAACATGGACAAAAACAAGTTCAACGCGGCGGCGGAATCGATGCGCAGCGCCTTTGGTGTGATGGAAGGGGGTCGAGTCGCCATTTCCGGGCCCAAGGTGATCGAGTTCGCACCAATTCAAGACGATTTCACCAGCCGCCTCTATCAGCGGATGCTCACTCAGATGAATCAACTGAAGATCGACCGGCGCATTCAACTGGTCAAGGACCGGGGCGCGGTGATTCTGCGGGTCGACGCGGCGGTGCTCTTCGCCTCCGGCCAGACCGAGGTGAGTTCCGACGCCTACCCGGTGCTGCGGGATGTCGCCGCCCTGATCGAAAACCTGCCGCTGAATTTGCGTATCGAGGGACACACCGACGACACGCCTCCTTCGGGGCAGGCACTTTCCAACTGGGACATCTCCATCGCTCGGGCCGTGTCGACCCTGAAGTTTTTCGAGCGGGA
>CALJLX010000031.1 GCA_937982495.1 uncultured Desulfuromonas sp. | reverse complement strand
ACAATTACGGCAAGATGCGCCGGGATTTCACCTTTGTCGACGACATCGTCGAAGGAGTGATGCGGGTGACCGACCGTATCGCTCCGGCCAATCCCGACTGGAACGGCGATTTGCCCGATCCCGGCACCAGCGCCGCCCCCTACCGGCTCTACAACATCGGCAACAACAATCCGGTGGAATTGATGGATCTCATCGATACCCTGGAAAAGGCCCTGGGGAAAAAGGCCGAGAAAAACCTGCTGCCGATCCAGCCCGGGGATGTACCCGCCACCTACGCCGATGTCGAGGCGCTTACCGCCGACGTCGGCTTCAAACCGGCCACTCCCATCGCGGTCGGGGTCGGGCGTTTCGTCGAGTGGTATAGGAACTACTACCGGGTATGACCGGCGGCCCGTTCGGGCTCGCGCAAGGAGTTTGATACATGAATCTGACTGTTATCGGTACCGGCTACGTCGGGCTGGTCACCGGCACCTGTTTCGCCGAAATGGGGCATCGCGTGACCTGCGTCGATGTGGACGAAACCAAGATCGCCCGCCTGCGCGCGGGGGAGATTCCCATCTTCGAACCGGGGCTGGAAAGCCTGGTCCGTTCCAACGTCAAGGACGGCCGGTTGCATTTCACCAGCTCGCTCCCCGAGGCCATGGCCGATTCCGTCGTCTATTTCATCGCCGTCGGCACTCCGCCCGGCGAGGACGGCTCCGCCGATCTCCGGTACGTGCTGGCGGTGGCCCGGGAAATCGGCCGCCATCTGCGCGATTACGCCGTCATCGTCGACAAGTCGACGGTGCCGGTGGGGACGGCGGATCGGGTGCGTCAGGCCGTCGCCGAGGAACTGGCCCGGCGCGGTGTCGACATCCCCTTCGACGTGGTGAGCAACCCCGAGTTTCTCAAGGAAGGGGCGGCGGTCCAGGACTTCATGCGTCCCGACCGGATCATCATCGGCAGCGACAGCCCCCGCGCCCTGGAGCTCATGCGCGTGCTCTACGCCGACTTCAGCCGCAACCACGACCGCATTCTCGAAATGGGCGTGCGCGACGCAGAGATGACCAAGTACACGGCCAACGCCATGCTCGCCACGAAAATATCGTTCATGAACGAAATCGCCCGGCTCTGCGACCGGCTCGGCGTCGACGTGGAGAAGGTGCGGCGGGGCATCGGCTCGGACAGCCGTATCGGCTATTCCTTCATCTATCCCGGCTGCGGTTACGGCGGCTCCTGTTTTCCCAAGGATGTCAAGGCGCTGATCCACATGGCGGCGGGGGAGGGGATCGAGCCGCTCATCCTGCAATCGGTCCATCGCCGCAACGAGGCGCAGAAAGAGGTGCTTTTCGAGAAGATTCGCGACCACTTCGGCGACGATCTTTCCGGCTTGACCATCGCCGTCTGGGGCTTGGCCTTCAAGCCCGGGACCGACGACATGCGCGAAGCGCCGTCGCTGGTCCTGCTGGAAAGACTCCTCGCCGCCGGGGCCAAGGTGAACGCCTACGATCCCGAAGCGATGGCGACGGCCCGTCGGGAACTGCCAGCCGCCTGGTTCGCAACGGGGCGGCTGGAGTTGGCCGAAAACCAGTACGCGGCGTTGGATGGGGCCGACGCCTTGGCCCTGGTGACCGAGTGGAAACCCTTCCGTCATCCCGACTTTGCCGCAATGAAAGGCCGGATGAGGCAGCCGGTGATTTTCGACGGTCGCAACCAGTACGACCCCGGCTACCTCCGGACGCAAGGCTTTGTTTACCGCGGCATCGGCCGCGGCTGATTTTAATTTCACGGGAGGATTTTCATGCCCAACATTCTGGTGACCGGCGGCGCCGGCTATATCGGCAGCCATGTGGTGAAAGCCCTGGGCGAGGCGGGCTATCGGGTGCTGACCTACGACAATCTCTCCACCGGCAACCGCTGGGCGGTGCTGCACGGCGAGTTGGTCGAAGGGGATCTTGCCGACCGGGAAAAACTGGCGGCGGCAGTGCGGGATTTCGCTCCGGACGCGGTCATGCATTTCGCCGCCGGCATCGAAGTCGCCGAGAGCGTAACAAATCCCTTGAAATATTACGAAAACAACACCGTCAACGCCCTCGGCCTGTTGCAGGTGCTGTGCCGGGCCGGAGTCGGGCGTTTGATCTTCTCCTCGACGGCGGCGGTCTACGGCATTCCCGAACGCATTCCAGTGGACGAAACGGCGCCGCTGTCGCCGATCAACCCCTACGGCGCCTCGAAAATGATGACCGAGCGCATCCTTGCCGATCTCGCCGCCTCCGATCCGGCCTTCAACTATGTGGCGTTGCGCTATTTCAACGTCGCCGGCGCCAATCCCGAAGGACGCATCGGCCAATCTTACAAGAATCCCACTCACCTCATCACCCGCGCCCTCAAGACCGCCCTGGGGCAATACGACAAGCTGCAGGTCTTCGGCACCGATTATCCGACTCCGGACGGCACCTGCATCCGCGACTACATCCATGTGGACGACCTCGCCGCCGCCCATCTGGTGGCGCTTGAACATCTGCTGGCGGGCGGGCGCAGCGAGATTTTCAACTGCGGTTACGGGCACGGCTTTTCGGTGAACGAGGTGGTCGAGATGGTGCGCAAGGTGACCGGGCGGGATTTCGTAGTCGAGATGGCCCCCCGGCGCGAGGGAGACCCCCCGGCGCTGACCGCCGAGAGCATGCGCATCCGCCATAGGCTCGGTTGGACGCCGCGCTACGATCATCTGGAATACATCATCGAAACCGCCTGGAAATGGGAATTGAAGCTGCAATCCGGCAAGCAGGCGTGAGCACGGCGATGCGAGGGGGAGGACCATGACGCGAAAGACCATGCGCCTGGGCGACATGCTCGTCAAGGCCGGCAAGATCGACGAATTTCAGCTGAACTCGGCCCTGTCCTACCAACGCCACTGGGGCGGGCAGATCGGTACCTCGCTGATCAAGCTCGGCTATATCGGCGAAGAGGATCTGCTGCAGTTTCTCGCCGAGCAGCTCAA
>CALJLX010000030.1 GCA_937982495.1 uncultured Desulfuromonas sp. | reverse complement strand
TCAGACCGCGACTTCGAGGCGGAAACCGTCGTAATGCAGGCGGGGCGCCTTGGATTTTCCGCGTTTTTCCAATTCGAGGAGATCCATTTCGAGCAGGATTTTGACATCCTCGGAAACGTTCTTCATGTCTCGTCCGGCGAGGACGGCCAGCTCCTTGATAGAGTCGGGGCGTTTTTCACGGATGAGCCTGAGCAGGGCGAAACGCTGCGGAGTCATGGCCCGGCGAAGGGCCTCGAAGCTGGTGAAAGAGTGCTCCGGCTCTTGGGGCGCGACCGGTTCGCCGCGCATCACGGCGTTCATCGTTTCGGCGCATTCGTTCAGCATCTGCTCCTGGGATTTGATGATGATGGTTTTAAAGATGGCTTTCATGTTCGGCATATTGTACCAAGTGTTTTTGGGGGGAAGATGCTTGGCCTGAAAGACCAATTGATTTTCAATTCCTTCAGCCTTCAGCCTTCAGCCTTCAGCCTTCAGCCTTCAGCCTTCAGCCTTCAGCCTTGCCTTTGCTGGATCTTTCGTCTTTTCCGGTCCTTGCAGAATCGTCGCGTCGAGGCTGTGGGCGATGCCGCGGAGCATGCCGTCGAAGACGAAGTTGTGGAAGGGCCAGACGGCGTACCAGTAGAGGATGCCGGTGAGTCCCCGGGGGAGGTAGCGGGCGGTCTGGACGATCAGGGTTTCCCCCGGCGCGCTTTCGCTGAGGCGGAATTCGAGCAGCGCCTTGCCCGGCAGTTTCATTTCGGCGGCGAGGAGCAGCCGCTGGGGCTTGTCCACCTCGGCGACCCGCCAGAAATCGAGAGCGTCCCCCGGCGCCAGGTCGAGGGGGCAGCGCCGTCCCCGGCGCAGGCCGATGCCGCCCGCCATCTGGTCGATCAAGCCGCGCAGCCACCAGAGCCAGTTGGCGTAATACCAGCCGGTGTCGCCGCCGATGCAGGAGACCGCTTTCCAGGTTTTATCCATCGGAGCCGCCAGGCGGATGCAGCGGGCGTCGTCGTAATGGGTGCCGCCCGCCCAGGAGGCGTCGCCGGGGGTGCTCCAGGCGGCCGGGGGGATGGCGCCGGCGTCGCTCCAGGAACTTTCCACCGTCTGCCCGCGCAACTGTTCGAGGGCGGCGCGGATCGATTGGCGGCAGTCGAGAAGCTCTTGCGGGATGAGTTCGCGGATGCGGGTTTCGCCGCAGACCACGGTATTACGCAGACCTTCGGCCAGGGGGCGGGCCAGCGCCGCCGGCACCGGCGTGACCAGGTTGATCCAGTAGGAACTGAGGCGCGGGGTGAGGACCGGCACCGGCACGATCCAGCGCCGGGGCAGGCCCGCCTCTTCGGCGAAGAGGCGCATCAGTTGCCGGTAGCTGACGACCTCGGGCTGGCCGATGTCGAAGGTCTGGCCGACGGTTTCGTCGCAGCCCAGGCAGCCGATCAGGTAATTGAGGACATTGCGGATAGCGATGGGCTGGCAGGGGGTGTCGACCCAGCGCGGGGTAATCATCACCGGCAGGCGTTCGACCAGGTAGCGGAGGATTTCGAATGAGGCGCTTCCCGAACCGATGATCATCGCCGCCCGCAGCACCGTCGTCGGCGTCTTGCCGGCGCGGAGAATCTTCGCCACCTCGGCCCGGGAGCGCAGGTGCTCGCTGAGGTCGGGGGCATCCTCGCCGAGGCCGCTCAGGTAGATGATCCGCTCCAGACCCGCCGTTTCGGCGGCGGCGACCATGTTGTCGGCGGCCGCGCGATCGCTGGCGGCGAAGTCACGGCTGGTCGGATTCATGGAATGAACCAGATAGTAGGCGGCGCGGCAGCCCTGGCAGGCGCGGATCATCGACTCCCGGTCGAAGAGATCGCCGGCGACGATTTCCAGGCCGGGATCGTTGGCCCAGGGGCGGTCGCGCAGCTTGGCCGGAGTGCGGGCCAGGGCACGCACCCGGTAACCCGCCTGTAGCAGCCGGGGAATAAGGCGGGCGCCGATATAGCCGGTGGCGCCGGTGACGAGGACGGGAATTCGCGGATCGATGGGCATAAGGGCTCCTGTTCGTTGCCCGGCGACAGGCCGAGGGTCTGGAAATTATTCCAGATGCCCCTACAATTACAACCGAAGA
This sequence comes from uncultured Desulfuromonas sp., assembly GCA_937982495.1. Classification (GTDB taxonomy): domain Bacteria; phylum Desulfobacterota; class Desulfuromonadia; order Desulfuromonadales; family Trichloromonadaceae; genus Trichloromonas. The sequence goes on along the minus strand of CALJLX010000030.1, from coordinate 4,195 downwards.
CGGGAAGATGCCCGCTGTTTTTCAAAGGAGAAATCCGATGCGCGTATCCTTGGTGCCACTGTCCTTTGTCCCCCTTTTGTTGCTCGCGACCTTGTTGACCGGCTGCCCCAACCGCCAGGAACTGCCCCTGGTCGACGACCGCGCCGGACTCCTGGCCGCGGAACGGGTCGCGCGGCTCACGGCCTATCACGACCGCCTGCTGAGGGATCTCGACATCCACTTCCAGTTGACCGTTCTGAACGAAAGCCCCGGCGACTTGGATCGGGCGGCCGTCGAGCTGTTCGAGAGGCTGCGCCTGGGGGAAACCACCGGCGGCGCGCGCGGGGTGCTGCTGCTGGTCGATCCGCGGGGCGGACAGGTCCGGCTGGAAATCGGCTACGATCTCGAAGGGATTTTCCCCGACGGCTTTGTCGGTTACATCGAGCGCGAGCAGCTGACTCCCTTTTTCGCGGCGGACCGAGTGGCCGACGGCATCGAGGCGACAGTGGAGCTGCTGGTGGGGCGGGCGTTGGGGGAGGTTCCCGCCGACTATCGCGGGGGAGTGGAGCTGGAGCATCTCAGCGGCGGGGGCGGGGCGAGAAGTGCCGTGGCCATCGGTTCCGGCGCCGAGGCCAAGGCCGCCGTCGCCGATCCCGAGCATTTCGCCGCCCAGCCGTCGCCGCGTGCAACCCTGGAACGCTATCTGGAAGTCTTGCGCGAGAAGGTGAAAGACCCGGAGCTCGGCCTCTACACCCCGGAGACGCGGGTTTTTTTTGCCAAGTGGCTGGTGACCGATGCCCAGCAGAATAACGAACGCAAGACCCTGGAAGCGAACCTGCCCGCCGCCGAGGAACGCATCGCCGGCGATCTGGCCGTGCTGCGTTTCCCCGTCGACAACCGTCAGGCCGCCCCATATCTGTTTCGGCAAGCGGCCGAAGGCTGGCAGCTGGACATGGCCGCGATGAGCCGCCTGATCGGTTTCAACCACAAAAACCAGTGGTTCTTCCGCGCCGTCGATCACGAATTCAGCTTCGCCTTCGACGATGTCAGATTCGATGGGAACGGTTTTCCCTATCGCTGAGAAGGGGGTGGAAAGGTTTCTCGGATCAGAACTCCTGCGGCATGGCCTTGACCTGGGCGGCGGTGAAGACCGGGCCGTCCTTGCAGACGTAGACATTGCCGACGTTGCAGCGGCCGCATTTGCCGAGGCCGCATTTCATGCGGTTTTCCAGGGTGGTGTAGATGGCGTCGTCGGCGAAGCCGAGGTTTTCCAGCACCGGCAGGGTGAACTTGATCATGATCGGCGGCCCGCAGACCAAGGCGATGGTGTTCGCGGCGGCGGGCGCCGCTTCTTCGAGCACCGTCGGCACGAAGCCCACCTTGCCGTCCCAGTCCGGCCCGTCGCCGCCGGGATCGACGGTCTTCACCAGGCGCACATCGGCGCGCTCTTGCCATTCGGCCAATTCCCGCTTGTAAACCAGATCCGCTTCGCTCTTGGCGCCGTAGACGATGGTGATATCGCCAAAGTTCTCCCGCTGGTCGAGGCAGTTCCAGATCAGGGTGCGCAGGGGGGGGAGGGCGATGCCGCCGGCGACGAAGACCAGATTCTTGCCGTAAAACTCCTCGATGGGGAAGGAGTTGCCGTAGGGGCCGCGCACGCCGATGGTATCCCCCACCTCCAACCGCCGCAACGCCTCGGTCACCCGCCCGGTGGCGCGGAAGCAGCACTCGATGGCGCCGGTGCGGGTCGGCGACGAGGCGATGCAGAAGGTCGCCTCGCCGTAACCGAAGGCCGAATATTCGGCGAACTGGCCGGAGCGGAAGGTGAAGCTGTCTCGCACTCGCTCATCCTGAAAAACCAGGCGAAAAGTGCGCACATCGGGCGTCTCGTCGATGATCGCCTCGATGACGGCAAGATGGGGCTTGTAGATGTTCTTGTCGGGAAAATGCATGTCGTGAGGTCCGAGGGACAAGGGACGAGGCCTGAGGAAAAGCTTATCCTCGCACCTTTATCCGTTGTTGTTGATGTCTTCCAGCACCGCCGCGAGGTCGATGCCGACCGGGCAGGCGCGGATGCAGCGGCCGCAGCCGGTGCACAGGGTGCGGCCGAATTTGTCGTGATAGTACTTGAATTTGTGCATGATCCGGTTGCGGTAGCGGTTGGCCTGGGCATCGCGGGGGTTGTGGGCGGAGGCGTGCAGGGTGAATTTGCCGAAGCCGCAGGCATCCCAGGATTTGCGCCGGCAGCCCTTGGCCTCGCTCCCCTCGTCGACGATGTCGAAGCAGTGGCAGGCCGGGCAGAGGAAGGCGCAGGCGCCGCAGCCGATGCAGTGGGCGGCGATCTCCCGCCAGAAGGGGCTTTCGAAGTGGCCGTCCAGCCAGGCCTTGATTTTCGTCAGGTCCAATTCTGCCGCGCGGGGCTCCGCCAGGGGCAGACGCGGGGCGCTTTCGGCCTGGGTGAAGAGCTCGGCATGGCGTTCCAGCAGGGCCGCCCCTTTGTCGGTCAAGGCCTCGGCGGCATAGCCGCCCCCTTCCAGCGGGATAAGGAAGAGGTCGGAGCCGTCCCGACAGTCGGGAGCCAGGCCGACCGCCGTGCAGAAGCAGGCGTCGTCCGCGCGGGTACAGGCGATGCCGACGATGGTCGTCTTGCGCCGCCGTTCGAGAAAGAAATCGTCCTGATAGTCCCAGGAAAAGACCGCGTCGAGGATTTCCGGCGCCGCCGCGTCGCAGGGGCGCAAGCCGATCAGCACCGTGGCGGGCAGGCGGGACAGGTCGGGATCGCGGACGCTGGTGTTTGCCCCCTGCCGCTCGAAGCTCAGGATTTCCTCGCAGGGGGGGAAGAAGGCCTCCTTGGCCGAGCGCCGCGGCTGTTCGTTCAGTTCCAACTCCTCTCCGTTGGCCAGGGGCGCGTAGAGGCACAGGGTGTCGACCCGTTTCGGGCCGACCACCCGAATGCCCGCGCCGACGAGGGCGTCGATGAGGGCCTGAAGGTTTTGTGCGGTGATGGTTCTGGGCATGAGATTGTTGTCCCGGCGGTAGGGGCGACCCGGCGGGTCGCCCAGGGCGAGGCACCGCCTCGCCCCTACGGTCATTTAATGAACGATTCGTCGTCGTCTTCCTGGTAGCTGGTCAGCGGCCCCTTTTCCCGGGGGCTCAGGCTCGCCTCGTAGTCGAAGCGTTCCTTCAACTCCTCGGCCATCTTGCGGTTGAGCAGGTTGAGGGGGATGTCCATGGGGCAGACCCGCTCGCATTCGGCGCAACCGGCGCAGCGCCCCGCCAGGTGCATGGCGCGGACGATGTGCCAGCTCAGATTGCCCGCCGGACGGACGGAATTTTCCACCGCTTGCGGCCGGTTGCGATCGCAGAGGCATTGGGCGCAGAAACAGAAAGGGCAGACCTGACGGCAGGCGAGGCAGCGGATGCAGCGGGAGAACTGTTCCTTCCAGAAGGCCCAGCGTTCCGCCGGGGTCAGGGCCTCCAACCGGGCCAGTTCCTCGGCTTCGACGGGGGTGAGTCGCGGCAGCTTCGGCAGGGCTCCCGCCGTGAAGTCGACTTCGGCGGGCAGGCGCACGGTGCATTCGCGGCATTTTTTGGCGATGGTCGTTTCGTTCAGCGGCAAGCCCTGGTCGGCGTTGGCGGCGAAGACCCCGGCGCAGGCGATGCCGATGATATGAAGGTTCTCGCGCTTGATCTGCGATTCCCCCAGCAGCCCGGCCAGGGCGCGCAGATCGCAGCCCTTGACGACGATCGCCAGCTTCCCCTTGGGCACCGCATCCTGTTTGGCCTTGGTCAGATAGAGGCTGAGGTTGTTGCGGCAGGCGGGGGAAAAGATCAGCTCGGCGGCCCGCTCCGGCGTGGTGACGACCGCCGGCAGGGCGGTTCCGGGGCGGCGGCCGGGGACGTAGCCGATGACGGCGGCAACGGCCCCCTCCTTCAGCAGTCGCGCCGCCTCGGCGCGGATCGCCTCGGTCACGGCGGCGTAATAGGTTTCGTCCACCAGCGGGGCCGACTCGGTTTTCTGTGCGGTTTGATTCATTTCGTCAGGCCTTGGTCGGGGCGAATTCTGGTTTCGCCCTCTTGTCAATGGGTCCGGATCGCGGGCAGGCACGGGGGCCTGCCCCTAGGGGATGGCGTTGTACGCCGCCTGCAACTCCGGGGTGTTTACTTGCGCCGACCAGTGTTCTTCCATCTCCAGTTCGCGAAACTCCCGCATCGG
>CALJLX010000029.1 GCA_937982495.1 uncultured Desulfuromonas sp. | reverse complement strand
ATGACCAGTTCCCTCTTTTTCAATATCACGACCATCGCCTACTTTGCCGCGATGGTGCTCTTCATCGTCTACATCGTCAGTCGCGTCCAGGCCATCGGCCTGACCGCGACCGGGGTGGTCTGGGCCGGTTTCGTCGCCAACACCATCGCCATCGGCCTGCGCTGGCGCGAGGCCTACGCCCTCGGCTTCCAGCAGGCGCCCCTTTCCAACCTCTACGAGTCGGTCGTCTTCTTCGCCTGGAGCATCGCCCTCTGCTATGTGCTGATGGATCTCAAGTACAAGCAGCGCGCCGTCGGCGCCTTCGTTCTGCCCTTCGCCTTCATCTTCATGATCTGGGCGCAGCTCGGCTTGAACGCCGAGATCCAGCCGCTGGTGCCGGCTCTGCAGAGCAACTGGCTGACCTACCACGTCATCACCTGCTTCCTCGGCTACGCCGCGTTCGCCGTCGCCTGCGGCGCCTCGATCATGTACCTGCTGGTGATCGGCCGGGAGGAGCGCAAGGGGGACAAGCAGGGCTTGATGGGGATCTTCCCCAGCGCCAAGATACTGGACGACATCAACTACAAGGCGATCATGTTCGGCTTTCCCATGCTCTCGCTGGGGATCATCACCGGCGCCGCCTGGGCCAACTACGCCTGGGGCACCTACTGGAGCTGGGACCCGAAGGAGACCTGGAGCCTGATCATCTGGTTCATCTACGCGGCCTTCCTCCATGCCCGCTTCACCCGGGGCTGGGTCGGGCGCAAGGCGGCCTGGCTGTCGATCCTCGGCTTCGCCGCGACCATCTTCTGCTATCTCGGCGTCAACCTGCTGCTCTCGGGCCTGCATTCCTACGGGAGCTAGGGGATGAGATCAAAGGGGCGCGGCATGCCGCGCCCCTACAGTAATCAACGCCGGGCCGGCACTTCATCCAGTTGAACCTTCGCCAGGGAGGGTGTCTGTTGTCGATTCATCGGCTGTTGACTGTTTTCGGCGGACTTTTCCTCTGCGCGGCGCTATGTGGGGCTGATCCCGCGCGCGCCGACCAGAGCTGCGTCACCGCCTCCTGCCATGCCGCCCTCGCCTCGGCCGCGGTTTCCCACCCTCCCGCCGCTTCCGGCAACTGTCTCGCCTGCCATCGCTCGACCGGCGCCTCCCATCCCGGAGCATCCCCCGCTTTTGTCCTCAAAGAAACCGGCGCCCGGCTCTGCGAGACCTGCCATGCACCTGTTGCCGCCGGTAAAGCCCATCCCCATGCACCCGTGGCCGAAGGCAATTGCCTCGCCTGCCATGCGCCGCACGGTTCCGCCCAGCCTCATCTGCTGGTATCCGAGCAGGGCACGCTCTGCCGCTCCTGTCATGGCGAAATCGCCGCATCCGGTCGAGTGCACGGTCCGGTGCGCGCCGGGCGCTGCGACTATTGCCATGTTCCCCACGCCGGCGACGAGCCGGGTCTGCTCAGTGCTTCCGGTAACCGCATCTGTTTCAGCTGCCACAGCGGCATCCGTACCACCATCGAGCAGGCCGCGTCCCAGCACCGGCCGGTGGCAGAAGGGCGCTGCTGGGACTGCCATGAAAACCATTCCTCGGCCTTCCGCCCCCTGCTGCAGGGCTATTATCCCCGGGAGTTCTACGCTCCCTACGATCCGGAAAACTTCGCCCTCTGTTTCGGCTGCCATACCGACCTGGGCAAATTCGAATATCAGCGGACCACGGAAGCGACCGGTTTTCGCAACGGCGACGCCAATCTGCACTATCTGCACGTCAATAAGCCGGTCAAAGGGCGGGTCTGCCGCAACTGCCACGGCATCCATGGCGCCGATCAGTACAAACTGATTCTCAGCCGGGTGCCGGGCTTCGGCCAGTGGAAGATTCCGGTGCGCTTTTTACCCACCGAGACCGGGGCCACCTGCCTGGCCGGCTGTCATAAACCCAAATCCTACGACCGGGTGCGCCCGGTGGAGAATCCGTAGACAAATGAAGAGGATGGAAACAACCTTTGCGGGAGTATCACGAACCGCGACACGATTAATCCTCTCGCTGGGATTGCTCTTTTTATCCGGCTGTGCCGCCAAGGAAGCCGACACCCGCCGTTATCTCTGGCCCATCGGCGGCAGTTCGCCGAAGATCGAATTCATCCACACCGTCGCCAGCGACCGGGATGTGCGAGAGGGGGGCGAAAGCCAGGTGCTGGAGGCGATACTCGGCATCGAGGAGCCCCGGGGGATTTTCGGCAGCCCCTACGATGTGGCGGTGGACAGTGGGGGGCGAGTCTTCGTTTCCGACCTGGCCAAGCGCGATGTCCTCATTCTCGACCTGCCCAACCACCAGGTGCGTCATTTCGAACGCCCCAAACGCGACGAGCTCTATTTCGAGTCGCCCATGGCCCTGGCGGTGGGACGGGAGGATATGATCTACGTTTCCGACAACCAGCAAGGGCGCGTCTATCTCTTCGGTGCCGACCTGCGCCTGCGCAAGGTCATCGGCCAGGGGCATTTGACCCGCCCCGTCGGTCTCGCCTGCGATCGCGAACGGGATCGCCTCTATGTCGCCGACGCCGGCAGTCATCAGGTCGTGGTCTACAGCGGCGATGGCGAATGGATCAAAAGCTTCGGCAAGCGCGGCTCGGCGACGGGGGAGTTCAACTATCCCCTCGACCTTGAAGTGGACGCGGCGGGCAACCTCTACGTTCTTGACACCATGAACGCCCGCGTTCAGGTTTTTGACGGCGACGGCAACTTTCTGCGCACCTTCGGCGAGCGCGGCACCTCCCTCGGTTCCTTTCAGATGGCCAAGGGGATCGCCGTCGA
>CALJLX010000028.1 GCA_937982495.1 uncultured Desulfuromonas sp. | reverse complement strand
CAAGGAAGAATCCTGGTCTGGATTTCGGACCAGCCCCAAAAGAGTCCGGTCACGCTTGTCCTTATGTCGGCGACTGTCACCCCGCCGGCCCTCGGACCGCGTGCATCGGACCCCCCGGAGGCGGCAAGCCGCCTCCGGGAAAGTACGTCAATGACTACTTGTTGTGGCAGGAGAGGCAAAGTCCCGAGGCCACGTTGCTCGTCGCCAGGAAGGGAGCGGCGGTGTTGTCGTGGACATCGTGGCAACTGGAACACCACATGACGCCACCGTCATAGAATTTGATGGAAGCAACCGGATTCGCGACCCATTCGCCGGGCGTATTGCCGGCGATATCGGCGTAAACCATGCCGATCGGGTGGTCGTCATGGAGGTCGGTGCCGATATTGGCCGGGCTGGTACCGGCCAGTTCGACAAGGCCGGCGCCGGAGGGTTGAGCGCCACTTTCCAGGTTGGAGGGATTGGCCAGGTCGTTGGTCAGGCTGGCGCCGTCATGACAGGAGAGGCAAAGCTTGACGTCCGACTGGGCAATTTTCGCCGTGACCTGGGCCGGTTGGGACTCGCTATCCAGGGTGGCGCTGTTGTAATAGTCAGAGATGGTAATCGCACTCGTGCCGGAGCGGTTCCACAGGGGAGCGTTTTGCTGATCGACCGCCTTGTGCGGGGTGTGACAGAAGATGCAGATCTCCTCATAGTTGGTCGACTTGACGGAACCACTCCCTGAGGTTGACAGGTCGTGCTTGGTCCCTTTGATCGTCGTCACCGCCAGGGCCTGACCGGCGACCAGCGTCAACACCGCCGCCATGAACAACATTCTCTTCATTTTCCTACCTCCTTTGAAAGGGTGCGGCCACAGGCCGCGTGGGTTGGGGAATCCTTCTCTCCGCGAGACAAGGAGTGACAGCGAAACAACTTCACCTGCCTTTTTTGCAAAAAACGAGCCTTTTCCTTTTATAAAGTTTTTCACTACTTAAATGCTTTCACAAAGCACCTGAGCAGCCATAGCACCGACGGAAAATCCCTTGAATCTTCTTTTCTTGACAAATTCCGTCAAATAACCGAACGAAATTGCGCTGAAATGCGTGACCACCAAGGGTCATATCGGCACAAACACCCCCAAAAATTAGGGGCGCACAAAGTGCGCCCCACCGTGACTTTCACCTTTCAATTATTCGTCGGAGCCGTTTTGCGCCCCGTGCATTCCCACGAGACCCCCTATTCTATGGGATGTTCTTTCAGATACTCGGCATTGAGATATTGCCAGATCGCGAAACGGCGACCGATCTGATCCACCACATAGATTTGGTCCTTCTTATCCACCCAGATACCGGCAGGAAGTACCAGAGACAGGGGATGACCGGGATTACCACCCCCGGTAAAGAGCAGCAACCTTCCTTCGGCATTGTACGTGAGCATCGCCCCCTTGCGGGCGTCTGTGATGTGCAGATTCCCCGCACTGTCGATGGCGACACCTTTCGGCATCTCAAAATTCGATTGCAAGTCCCCTCGTTCGCCGAACTTGCGCAGAAACTTACCATCGGCGTCGAAGACCTGCACCCGGGCATTGAACATATCCGCCACATAAAGGTTGCCGTTTTTATCGACCGCCATCCCCTGGGGGCTGTAGAAGTTGCCGTCCTGCGGTCCCCATTCGCCAAAGGAACGAAGATGCTTGCCCTTCATGTCGAAGACGGCGATCCGGTTCGCCCGGGCATCGGAAACGTAGACCCGGTCGCGCGCCTCGTCCAAGGCGACGAAGGTCGGATGCTCCAGCAGTTCGGGACCGCCAATGGAAAGGAGCGGGGCGTCATCCGGGCCAAAGACGAGTACGGACTGGCCGACGGCATCGGCGACATAGAGGCGCCCGCCGCTATCCACCGCCATACCGAAAGCGGAACGAACCGCCCCGGTATTCTTGAAGGGATAGACCGAACGCTTATTAAGATCGTAAACCGTGATCTGGCGAATATCCGCATCGGAAACGAAAATTCGGCCATCACCGGAGGAAGCGATGCCGAAAGGCCGCTTGAAGACTGGTTCGGGTTGACCGCCGAGGAAGGGCGCGGCCATTTTTTCCGCGCCTGTTTTCGGCATCTGATCCAACGACGAATAGGTACCGATCCACTCCAGTTTGGGCGGATTAGGCGGCGGCGGCCAGAGGACCCGGGTTTTGGGCTTGTCGACTGTGGCGCAACCGCCGATGAGCAGAGCCGCGCCAAAGAGAAAGAAAAGTTTGATCCAGGGGGTTCCGTCGATTTTTTTCATCTTCACCTCGTTACTGAATTGGCGGAAAAAATCCGCGTCATCACTTCTTGTGACACATCTGGCAAAGTTCCATGCGCGCGCTGATCCCCCGCTGGAAATAGGCCGACGAATTCCCGCCGTGGGGATCATGGCAACCGATGCAGGAAAAGCGACGGTCCGGCGTGCTGGGGTCGACCGGCCCTTCGAGGGGATGCCCCTTGCCGGAGAAGCCGCGCACCACGTGGCTGGTGGTGTCGACTTTGGAATGGCAGCCCATGCAGAGATCGTTCACCGCCGCCGTCAGCTGGCCGAAATGGGCGCTGGCGTGGGAGTCGTGGCAGACCGAGCAGAGTCCGGCCTCGATGGGGCCGTGAACGAACTTGCGAGACTTGAATTCGTCGATCTTGTGCTCGTGACATTCGGCGCAGAGGGCGACTTCCTCGACTCGGGTCGCATACTTGACCGGCGCGCTCTTCACGTCGTGACAGTAGGCGCACTGGAAAACCCCGGCGGGTCCATGAACGTATTCGTAATTGAGCCGCCGGGCATGACAGGCGCCGCAAGGGTTTTTATCCGCCGACTCGTTATCGAGGGATTCGGGACTCGGCTGCATGTTGTGACAGGGGACGCAGAGTTCTTCCTTTTCCGGCGTGTGCAGCACATAGGGAGTGAATTTCGCCGGCGCCGTCACCCCGGGCCGATCGATGTAGAAGAATTCGGCCTGGGTCCGCGCCACCGGCTTGCCCCCGGCGAAACCTTCGACCTTGATGGTATCGGCCCCCGGCTCGAACCCCGGTTCGAGAATGACCATGTCGCCGAAGGCCTTGCGGTATTCCGCCCCGGAAATATCGATCTTACCGCTCTTCGCCCCGCCGAACTCGACGGTGATCTGCTCGATGGCCGGATCGTTCCCGGCCTTGATGATGAGAAAATCGGAACGCACGATGGAGGAACCGTCCGCCGGATAGAGAATCTCCAACGCGAACGCCGGTGTCGCAACCAGCACCACAACTGGTAAAACCGACAATAGCCGTTTAATCATATCCAGACCCCTGCCATCAAAAACCATCCTATGTGCCCCCTTACCGCAAATCCTCCGGCAACGCCGTCTCCTCCGACCGGATCGGGTGTTCGCGCAGGTATTTTTCGTTGAGAAACTGGTATTTGTGCACCATGCGGTTGAAGGTGTCGACCACCCAGATGCCGTCCTCGGCGTCGGCGTCGATCCCCTTGGGCATGTCGAAACCGCCGGGGAGACCAAGTTTGCCTTCGGTCGAGGTGCGCCCGCCGAGGGTCATGAGGTGGTTTCCTTGCAGATCGAAAATCACGAAGCGGTGTCCGATGCCGTCGGTGACGTAGACATGCCCGGAGCGATCGACGGCGATCCCCTTGGCCATCTGAAAGGAACCGAGGGAGGTGCCGCGCTCGC
>CALJLX010000027.1 GCA_937982495.1 uncultured Desulfuromonas sp. | reverse complement strand
GGCAAATGGTCGATCGGTCAAAAAGGCGACGCGCCGGTTTCGGGCGGGCCGGTTTTTTGACCGATCACAGCCCCTGGACGCGGAGGATGAAGAGGGCGAGGGTGTAGGTGAGGGCGGAGAGGAGGGTGGACATCATGACGATGGAGCCCGCCAGTTCGGCGTCCCCTTTGAGCTGGTGGGCCATGATGTAGGTGGCGGTGGCGGCCGGGGTGCCGGCCATGAGGATGCCGACGGCCAGATCCTGGCCGCCGACGCCGAGAGCGATGAGGATGACGGTGGCGAGCAGGGGGAGCCAGACGAGCTTGATGCCGGTGGCGAAGGCGGCCCGCACCAGGTCGCCTTTGAGCCGTTCCAGGCTGAAGCCGCCGCCGATGGCGATGAGCGCCAGGGGGAGGGTCATGCTGGTGGAGATCTCCAGGGCGCGGTCGAAGACAAGGGGCATGGGCAGGTCGAGAAAACTCCAGAGGATGCCGGCGAAGGAGGCGAGAATCAGCGGATTGAAGAGAATCTGCCGGACCCAGAAATCCGCTCCGCGCTTTTCTTCATGGCGATGCGGCCAGAGCAGGGCGAGGATGGCGAAAAAGTTGAGAACCGGGACGAGAAAGCCCATGAGAATGCCGGCGCGGGTCAGCCCGGTTTCGCCGTAGGCGTTGAAGACGATGGCCAGCCCCATGTAGGCGAGATTGCCGCGAAAGGCGCCCTGGCTGAAGGCCCCGCGCGCTTCCGGGGGATAACGGCGGAGGGCGGCGTAGGCGTAAGAAATGAAAAAGCCGCCGGCGATGGCCGCCGATGAGCCGATGACCAGGGCGCCGTTGAAGTTGGCGAGGAAGTCGGCGGCGCCGATCTTGTAAAAGAGTAAAAGCGGCAGACAGACGTAGTAAACGAGACGGTTGGTTTGCAACAGAAAGGCCTGGTCGATCAGTTCCAGGCGCTTGAGGCCGTAGCCCAGGGCGATGACCAGAAAGACCGGTAGGACAATATTCAGGATGTCGAAAAAAAGCAGCATGGCCGACCAGTGTCCGGAAGATTCGAGGGCTTGAGCATAACCCGCCCCTTTTTGCCCTGTCCACGGATATTTTTTACCCCATTTGGCGTCATGGGGACGGCGAAGAGTATCAATTCGCCGGAAGTCTGCTAGAATCAAGAGCAGCGAAAGTGAGCTGCCTCGCTTTTGCCTCCTGCGATACGCCCTCCCGCTCCTTGCGGGAGGGTTTTTTTTAATCCGGCGAAAGGGCTTGAACTCCCTTGGCCCCTGGGGTAAAAACGAGCCATGCGTCGTATTCATCTTCTTCGTCTGGGCATCCTGGTTCTGCTGGCGGGGGGCACCACCGCCTTCCACTACCTGACTCCCATCGACCTGCCCGAATATCACGACATCTACCGCCGCGCCTATTATGTGCCGATCATCCTCGGCGGGCTCTGGTACTCGCTGCGCGGCGGGGTGATCACGGCCATTGCCATCTCCATTCTCTACGCGCCGCATGTGGTCTTTCAATGGGGGCACCACCCGCAGGTTCCCTTCGGCCAGTACCTGGAGATTCTGCTTTACAACCTCATCGGTTTTCTCACCGGTTTTCTCAGCCAGCGGGGGAACCTGGAGCGGGTACGGGCGGAAAAGGCCGCCCGGCATCTGGAAGAAAGCTACGCCAAGCTGCGTCGGCAGGCGGACATGATCCTGGAAATCGAGGATCAGCTGCGCCGCGCCGACCGTCTTTCCGCCCTCGGCGAGCTTTCGGCGGGGATGGCCCACGAGATCCGCAATCCCCTGGCCTCGATTCGCGGTACGGCCGAGATCCTCCAGGACGCCATCGACCCGGCGGACCGACGTTACGAGTTCGCCGGCATCCTCATCAAGGAAGTCGACCGGCTCAACCGGGTGGTGCGGGATTTTCTCGATTTCGCCCGGCCGGCCGCGCCCCGGCGCGAGCCCTTCGATCTGCTCGCGGCGCTGCGCGAGGTGTTGCTCTTGACCCGCCAGCAGGCGGGCAAGAATCGGGTGCGGATCGAGTTCGTCGGGGAAGGCCGGGTCGAGCTGGCCGGCGACCGCGAACAGTTCAAGCAGGCCTTTCTCAACCTGATTCTCAACGCCCTGCAATCGATGCCCGGAGGCGGGACGTTGACGATTTCGCTGGAGCCCGCCCCGGAAGAGATCCGCCTGCGTTTCGCCGATACCGGCCAGGGGATTCCCGCCGAGAGTCTGGACAAGATTTTCAATCCCTTTTTCACCACCCGCGCCGAAGGGACCGGCCTCGGCCTGGCCATCACCCACCGGATCGTCCAGGGGCATGGCGGACGCATCGAGGTGAGCAGCTCCCCCGGCGAGGGAACCGCCTTCACCCTGCATCTGCCCCGACCGACTCATTCGTAGGAGACTTTCGTGCCGCGTCCCACCATCCTTCTCATCGACGACGATCACTCCCTGCGCCGGGTCACCGAATTCACCCTGCACGAAGCGGGCTACCGGGTGCTGGCCGCCGCCGACGGCAACGAGGGGTTGCGTCTTTTCGGTCAGGAAGAACCGGCCCTGGTCATTACCGATATCCAGATGCCGGGACTCTCCGGCTACGAGGTACTGAAAAAGATCAAGGAACTCTCCCCGGCGGCGCTGGTCATCGTCATCACCGCCTACGGCACGGTGGAGAAGGCGGTCGAGGCGATGAAGCTGGGGGCTTACGATTACCTGACCAAGCCCTTCAGCCGCGACGAGCTGACCCTGACCGTCGGCAAGGCCCTGGCCTACGACGGGCTGCGCGAGGAAAACCGCAAGCTGCGCGAGGAGTTGACGGAAAAGGCCGACTTTTCCCGGCTGGTGGGGATGTCCGAGAGCATGCGCGAAGTCTTCGCGCTGGTGCGCAAGGTGGCGGCGAGCGAGGCGACGGTGCTCATCGGCGGCGAAAGCGGCACCGGCAAGGAACTGGTCGCCCGCGCCATCCATTCGGGGAGCGAACGGCAGACCGGTCCTTTCGTGGCGGTGAACTGCGCGGCCATTCCCCGCGATCTGCTTGAAAGCGAGCTTTTCGGCCATGCCCGCGGCGCCTTCACCGGCGCGATCAAAGAGCGCAAGGGGAAATTCGAGCAGGCGGAAGGGGGGACTCTCTTTCTCGACGAGGTTGGCGAATTGCCGCTGGATTTGCAGCCCAAGCTGCTGCGTGCCCTGCAGGAGCGGGAAATCGAACCGGTCGGGGGGACGCCGCGCAGAATCGACGTCCGCCTGGTGGCGGCCACCAACCGCGACCTGGAAGCGGCCTTGGGGGAAGGAGGCTTTCGCGAGGATCTCTACTACCGGCTGGCGGTCATTCCCCTGCATCTGCCGCCGCTGCGCGAGCGGCGCGACGACATTCCCCTGCTGGTCCGGCATTTTCTCGACAAGCACGGGAAAAATCCGCCGGTGACCTGCTCCGAAGCGGC
>CALJLX010000026.1 GCA_937982495.1 uncultured Desulfuromonas sp. | reverse complement strand
AGGCTCTCCGCCGCGAAACGGGCCGAGTCGGCGACCAGCCGCCGCGAAGGCGCGCTCTCTCCGGCGGCCAGCGGGCTGAAATCGATATCGAGATGGGCGCCACTGACGGGATTGAAGATAAAGTGCTCGTTGGCCGCCAGGCGCTTGGCGACGGCGGCCTGAAGGGCGGCTTCATCCACCGTCTTGCCCTGCGCTTCAAGATCGTGGGCAAGGTGCTCGGTCATTTCCGCCACCAAAAATTCGGGGGACTGCGCGGAAACCTGCCACCGCCCCGGTGGAATCTGGATCGCCAGGGTGTGCCCGGGCGCCACTTCCAGCAACTGGTCGGGCCAAGGGCGTTTCGCGCAGGCACAGAGAAGAAGCAGGGCCGAAATCAGGAATAAACGGGCGAAGCGACGGGGCATGGGATCCTCCCTGAAGAACAACGGTCGAGATTAACCGTTGGATTAAGGAATATACCACGCTTCTCGGATGACAAAAGACGACGATGAAAAAATCCTTCGCTAGACGATGAGGCGCAGGGCGGTCAGGCTTTCGGTGTGATGGGTCTGGGGGAAGAGATCGAAGGGACGCGACCATTCCAGGCGATAGCCGCCGTGCAGCAGAGGGACGAGATCGCGGGCCAGGGTCGGCGGATCGCAAGAGACATAGAGAATGCGCGGCGGCCGCAGGCGGGCCAGTTCCTTGGTCACGGCGTAGGCGCCGGCGCGGGGAGGATCGAGCAGCACCAGGTCGAAGGGTTGCTCGCGGCTGAAGAATTCCGCCGCCCCCTCCGCCGAGCGGGCGTGAAAGGAGGTGTTGGCCAGGCCGTTACGAGCGGCGTTCGCCCGGGCCTTGGCGATGGAGGGGGCATAATCCTCGACCCCCACCACCTCGCCGACCCGCCGGGCCAGGGGCAGGGAAAAATTGCCCATGCCGCAGAAGAGATCGAGCACCCGTCCCGGCGCCCTGTCGCCGAGAGCGGCCAGGACTTCCGCCACCAGTTGCCGGTTCTGCGCCAGATTGACTTGGGCGAAGCCCCCCGGGCCGTAGGCCAGACGCGGATCGCCGCCTGATTCGGGGTGGATATGCAGATCCTCGGCGCCGATCACGAGTCGCAACGAATCCTTGCGCCCGCTCTGCAAGAAAAGAGCGTAACCGGCCGCCTCGGCCAAGGGACGCAGATAGTCGGCCAACGCCCCTTCCCGGCCGTCGAGCACATGCACGACGACGCGCACCCGACCCTCGTCGTCAACCGCCATGTCGACCTGGGGAATCCGCTCGGGACACGGGGATGCCGCCAACCATTGCCGAAAATGCGTCAGCGCGCCGTTGATTGCCGGAGCGGCGATGGGGCACTGGGACACGTCGATCACAAAATGGCTGCCGCCTCTGTAGAAGCCCATGACCAAGCCCTGTTCGGTCTTCCGGCATTTGAACTGCACCCGGCTGCGATACCCCCATTCCTCGGGGGCTTGCGCCAGCGGGCGCACCAGCTCCGGCGCCACTCCCGCCTGACGGACCAGGGTATCGCGAAAGATTTCCTCCTTCCACCGCGCCTGTTCGCCATAGCCCAGATGTTGCCACTGACAGCCGCCGCAGCGGCCGAATACCGGACAGGGCGGCGTCCGCCGGCCGCGACCGGGTTCGAGCAGAGCGACCAGTTCCCCTTCGACATAACGTTTCTTTTCGCGGACAATCCGACAGTCCACCAGATCGCCCGGCGCAGTACAGGGGA
The DNA here is from genome assembly GCA_937982495.1 of uncultured Desulfuromonas sp. Classification (GTDB taxonomy): domain Bacteria; phylum Desulfobacterota; class Desulfuromonadia; order Desulfuromonadales; family Trichloromonadaceae; genus Trichloromonas. The sequence continues at coordinate 6,731 of CALJLX010000026.1, read as the reverse complement.
CGAAGACCGCCTTGCCCTCATGACGGCCGATTCCGGCACCGCCGTAGACGAGCCGCTCGATGCGTAACTGTTCGATCATTTCACCAACCGGAAGGGACGACGGACCTCTTTGCGTTTTTCCAACTCCCCGGCCAGCAGTCGGGCGGGGAATTCCGGACTGCGCAGATAGGGATAGGTCGTTGACGCGAAGGACTCCATCAATTCGGCGCGGACGACGGGCAGATCGGCCGTGGCCACCCCCATGCGTTCCAGATGACGGGTCCAGGTCAGTTCATCCCCAAGCAGCCCACGGACGCGGCTGGACTCCCCCGCGGGATCGGCGGCCTCGGGAAAGAGCGTGGGAGTGATCGCGACCCGGCAGCGCACCTCGATGCGCAAGCGATGGTAATCGCCGAAATAGCGGTTCGAACCCTCGACGAATTCGAGACGCACGCCGTTATTGAACTGTTCGTTGCGCAGAATGGTTTCCATGCAGTCTACCCTTTTCTCCGCTCGGACTCGACCCAGTCGATGCGACTAAAGAGGCCGTGGAGAATGCGCGCTTCCCGGTCGCTGAGCCCGGCGCGGCCGAAGATGCGGCGGAAGGAACGGAGAATGTGCTCGGGATTCTGGGCATCGAGAAATTCGATGTCGAGCAGGGTGCGGCGCATGTGCGCGTAGAGTCCCTCCAGGGTGCGGTTCTCGGCCAGTTTCTTGCGCCCGTGTCGGCGGCCCTGGAGTTCGCCGAAGGTCTTGGCCGTCTCATAGAGGCAGAGGGAGACGGCTTGGGCGAGGTTCATGGACGGCAGGGCATCGGCGGTGGGGATGGTGATGAAACGTTGGCAGAGATCAAGTTCCGCCGTCAGCAACCCGGTATCCTCCCGGCCGAAGACAAGAGCCGTGCGGCCCGTGGCCGTCATCGGCAGCAATTCCCGCGCCGCCTCGTCGGGATGGAGGAAATCCTCCCGATACTTGCCGAAGCGCCGGGTGGTGCCGAGACAGAGTCGGCAGTCGGCCAGGGCCGAGGGGAGGTCGGAGAAAAGCCGCGCCGACTCCAGCAATCCGCCGGCCTTGACCGCCATGCGCCGGGCCTCGTCGGAGAGGTGGTCGGCGCTCGGATTGATCAGACGCAGATCGCTAAAGCCGAAATTCATCATCGCCCGGCAGACCGAGCCGATGTTCAGCGCCCCCTGAGGCTCGACCAGGACCACGGCGATATTTTCGAGATTCATGGCGACATCCGTCATCCCAGATCCCCCAGGGTGTATTGCACCAGCGCCGCGCCGACGATGACTGCCGTCTCGGTGCGCAGAATCCTCCCGCCAAGGCTGACCGGCAAAATTCCCGCCCCTTGCGCCTGGGCGGCCTCCTCGGGAGTGAAGCCCCCCTCGGGACCGACCACCAGGGCGATGCGTTCCGGCCGTTGACCGCGCAGGGCTTCCTTGAGGGTCCAACCCGCCGCCCCTTCGTAAAGCATCAGGCGCAGCTCACTCTCGGCGCATTCGGCCAGCACCCCGGGCCAGTCGAGGACCGGCGCCAGTTCCGGCAACATCCCCCGCCGACACTGATAGGCGGCGCGGCGCAGCACCTCGGGCCAGCGGTGGGATTTTTTCTGCGCGGCATCGCGCTCGTCGAGGGTCGTGGAACGCCGCGAGACATAGGGGACAATGCGGCGGACGCCGATTTCGGTGAGTTTCTGCAACACCAGCTCGAAGCGCTCCTTTTCCGGCAGGGCCTGATAGACGACGATTTCCACGGGACTTTCGGGAGTGACGGAAAACTTCTCGAAGGGGATGAGGACGCGGCGGCCCTCGTCGTCGCGCAGCCGGACACGATGGAAAGCGCCCGACCCATCGACCAGGGTGAAAATCTCGCCGGGCCGAGCCCGCCAGCAGTCCAGCGCCGTCGCCAGCGCTTCGGAAAGGGGGATTTCCTGCTCCGGCGTCACGGTAGCGGCCACCCGCAGCAAGCTCTCGAACCCGCCCCGGTTAACGCATGGACGGGGCAAAGCCGGCCTCCCGGAAGCGGGCGAAACGGCGGCGCGCGGCCTCCGCCAGGGCATCGTCGTGGATTTCGGCGAAGTCGATGATCCGCTCGAACTGCCGGGCGAACTGGAGGGAAGCGGGATTGCCCATGATCAGCACCCCCGCGCCGTTGGGATTGCGCTCCTCACCGGTGATCACCACCGGCTCGTCGAGGCAGTCGACGGCGCCGTTGTCGTAGGCGTGGGGAAGAAAAGAACCCTTTTTCCAGGTCCACATGAAACGGTCGAGGGTCACCGCCTGGTTGTCGTCCTGCAGCAGAATCAGCACCCGCTCGCCGGAAGTGAAGAACTCCTCGGCCAACTCGCACAGATGCAGGGCTTTTTCGGGCTTCTTCAGCTTGACGAATTCAACCTTGGGCATGGCGCCGAACCTTTACGGGCGTAAACGAAAAAACGGAAGCGAAAGCTCAAGCGGCCGCGCCGAGCGCCGCGCGGGCATGGGCGGCGCCGAGGTCGATGGCCTGCACGTTAAGGGGGATGAAGCGATGATTGCGTTCCGGCAGGGCGTCGGCAAGGGCCGCCTTGAGGGCATCGAGGGAAACGGCGCCGGTCAGCTCGGCGTAGGCGCCGATGGCGATCATGTTGAGCAGCCGGGCATCGCCGATTTCCAGGGCCAGCTCGTTGAGGGGCAGGCGCAGCACGCGCAGGTCGGAGCGGCTCTCGCCGCTCTCTTCGATCAGGGAGCTGTTGACGATGCACAGGCCGCCGGAACGCACCCGGCCGAAATATTTCTCCATGGACAGGGGATTGAGCAGAATCGCCGCGCCCGGATTGCCGATGACCGGCGAGCCGACTTCGCCGTCGGCGACCACCACCGTGCAGGTCGCCGCTCCGCCCCGTTTCTCGACGCCGTAGGCGGGGAAATAGGACGTGTTGCGCCCCTCGCGGATGGCCGCGTAGGCCAGCAGGTTGCCGATCAGCAAAATACCCTGGCCGCCGAATCCGGCCATGAAAACCTCATGATTCATTGTCTTCTCCATCGGCGCGCCCAATTCAGGCGGCGCTCGTATCCTTGAAGGTCGCCAGGGGGAAGTAAGGGATCATCTCCTCGGCGACGCGGGCATTGGCCGTCAGGGGATCCATCCCCCAGTTGGTTGGGCAGGCCGAGAGCACTTCGACGAAGGAAAAGCCCCGCCCCTGGATCTGGGTTTCGAAGGCCTGCTTGACAACCCGTCCGGCCTGAACCACGTTTTTCGGGGTATTGACCGCCACCCGGGCACTGTAGGCCACCCCTTCGAGCTGGGCCAGCAGTTCGGCCATGCGGATCGGATAGCCGTCGTTGGCGACGTTGCGACCGTAGGGAGAAGTGGAGGTTTTCTGGCTCGGCAAGGTGGTCGGCGCCATCTGCCCGCCGGTCATGCCGTAGGTGGTGTTGTTGACGAAAAAGACCGTCATTCCCTCCCCCCGGTTGGCGGCGTGAATGATTTCGCTGGTGCCGATGGCCGCCAGATCGCCGTCCCCCTGATAAGTGAAGACGAATTTGTCCGGGCAGGCGCGCTTGACCCCGGTCGCCACCGCCGGCGCCCGGCCGTGGGGCGCTTCGACCACGTCGATGTCGAAATAGCCGTAGAGAAAGACGCTGCAGCCCACGGAAGCGACGCCGATGGTTCTGTCCTGAACGCCGAACTGGTCCATCGCCTCGGCGACCAGGCGGTGGATGGTGCCGTGCTGGCAGCCGGGGCAGAAATGGGTCTGGACATCCTTGAGGGAAACGGGATGGGCGAATACCTGTTGCAGGGCGCTCGACATGATCAATCCTTGTAATGCTTGCGAATCTGGGCGAGAAGCTCTTCCGGGGTCGGCAGGGAGCCGGCTCCCGGCGGGCGGCCGTAGAAAAAGACATCGGCATCGCGAGAGACGGAAAGGCGCACATCCTCCACCATCTGGCCGGTGTTGAGCTCGAAGCAGAGCACCCGCTTGGCGCGCGCGGTGGCGTCGGCGAAGGCTTTGTCCGGAAAGGGGAAGAGGGTGATGGGACGGAGCAGGCCGACCTTGAGCCCCTCTTCCCGGGCCATGCGAATGGCAGTCTTGGCGATGCGCGCGGTGACGCCGAAGGCGGTCACCAGCAGTCTGGCGTCGTCGAGACCGGCGGTTTCACAGCGCGTTTCCCGCTCGCGCATCTCCTGGTACTTGCGGTGCAGCTTCCAGTTGTGGGCTTCGAGCTCGCCGTCGCCGAGATAAAGGGATTTGACCACCCGCTGGGCGCGACCGGCCTTGCCGGAAACGGCCCAGTCCTTGGCCGGAAGATCGGCGGGAGCAACGTAAGGATGGGGAATCAGCGCCTCTTTCATCTGCCCGAGGACGGAATCGCCCAACAGCATGGCCGGCACCCGGTAGCGGTCGGAGAGATCGAAGGCGAGCATGGTCAGGTCGTACATCTCCTGCACCGAATGAGGCGCGAGGACGATGGTGTGATAACCGCCGTGACCGCCCCCTTTCACCGCCTGGAAGTAGTCGGACTGGGAGGCGTCGATGCCGCCGAGGCCGGGACCGCTGCGGGCGATGTTGACGATCAGCCCGGGCAGTTCGCTCCCCGCCATGTAGGAAATCCCCTCCTGCTTGAGGGAGATGCCGGGGCTGGAGGAGGAGGTCATCGCTCGCTTGCCGCAGGCACTGGCGCCGAGCAGCATGTTGATCGAGGCGATTTCGCTCTCGGCCTGGATGAAGGTGCCGCCGACCTTGGGAAACTCGCGGGAAATATATTCGGGAATGTCGCTCTGGGGGGTGATGGGGTAGCCGAAATAGAAGCGGCAGCCCGCTTCGATGGCCCCCATGGCGACGGCTTCGTTGCCTTTGACCAACAGACGTTTCTGCAAAACGACCTCCAAACGATCCGGCCTCTCGCGCCTATCCGGCGAGGGGCGGAGCGCGCTGAGAATATCAGGCGATGTTGACTTTCTTGAAGATGGTAATGGCCACATCCGGACAGATCCGGGCGCACATGGCGCAAGAGACGCATTTTTCCTGATCTTCGTCGCTGATGACCGCCGGCAGGAAGCCCTGGCGGTTGAGCTTGTCGCTCATGCGGATCAGGCCATGGGGGCAGGCGGTGGTGCAGAGTCCGCAGCCCTTGCAGCGCAATTCATCGATCACAACTTTTGGCACGATGGATATCCTTTTCGAACGCGAACCACGTTGGATAACGACTAATCTTGGCGTTTCAATCAAGTTTTTGAAACTAACAAACACCCCCGCGGGCGTCAATGAAAAATTCCCCGGAAGGGTTTGCCCGGATGAAGCAAAGGGGCGATCCGACAAAGTGGATCGCCCCTGGCGCAACCTTGCGGAAAATTCGGATCAGCCGAGCAGTCGAGGCATCATGGCGTGCCCTTGGCGCAGATGCATTCCGGTGGAGAGGGCGGCCTTTTCCCCATAGCCCTGCACCTTCCCCACCGGCGGAAAGTCCCCGGCCGAGCCATAGAGGATGTAAGGGACGGGGTCGAGGGTGTGGGTCATTTTGCGCACCGGGGTGGGATGGTCGGGAAGAACCAGCACCCGGTGGTCGCCCAGGGCCGGCAGTCCGGCCAGCACCGTGCCGACCACCAGCTCGTCGAAGGCCTCGATGGCGGCGATCTTGTCCTGCAGATTGCCGGAATGGGCGGCTTCGTCCGGCGCTTCCACATGCAGGTAGACGAAATCCCGCGTCTTCAGCGCCTCCAGGGCGGCCTCGGCCTTGCCCCGGTAGTTGGTGTCGAGATAGCCGGTGGCGCCGGGGACATTGATAACGTCGAGTCCGGCGCAGACGCCGATGCCCTTGATCAGATCGACGGCGGAGATGACGGCGCCGCTGACCCCGAATTTCTGTTTCATCGTCTCCATGCGCGGAGCGCGGCCGTGCCCCCAGAGCCAGATGGAATTGGCCGGAGCCAGGTCGGCGTCAAGGCGCTTGTTGTTGACCGGGTGCGTTTTGAAAAGCATCTGCGCCGAATTCATCAGATCGATGAGAGCCTCGGCCCCCTCCCCCCGGGGCAGATGATCTTCGATGCTCTGATGGGTCAGGTCGTGAGGTGGAGTGAAGGTCAGCTTGTCCTTGCCTCCCTTCCAGACCATCAGATGCCGATAGGAGACCCCAGGATAAAACTGGAATTCGTCACCGCCCAATTCTTCCTGCAGGGTGGTGATGAGCTCCCGCGCCTCGGCGGTGGTGATATGCCCGGCGGAGAAATCCTCCATATAGAGCTTGCCGTAATGAGGCAGCAGCGTCACCAGGTTGAGACGAAAGGCAACATCGTCGGGGCCGAGCTCCACCCCCATGCTCGCCGCTTCCAGGGGCGAGCGACCGCTATAGCAGGTGGCGGGATCGTAGCCGAAAACGGAAAGATTGGCGACGTCGCTGCCGGGATGAAAGCCCTGGGGCACGGTCTCCATCAGGCCGACCTCTCCCTTTTGGGCCAGCGCGTCCATGTTCGGGGTCCGGGCATGTTCCAGCGGCGTCCGCCCGGAAAGCTCCTCCAGGGGCTCATCGGCCATGCCGTCCCCTAATAAAACGATATATTTCATGATCTCCTCGCGATGAAATTATTTCCCGGCCCCGCCATGGATCAGCCCCGGGGATGATGGCGCTCGTGAATTTGCCGCAGACGTTCCCGGGTCACCTGGGTGTAGATCTGGGTGGTGGCCATGTCCACATGACAGAGCAGGGTCTGCACCGAGCGCAGATCCGCCCCGTTTTCCAGTAGATGGTTGGCGAAGGAATGGCGCAGGGTAT